>JAUQXU010000015.1 GCA_030837935.1 Candidatus Brocadia sp. | reverse complement strand
AAATTTTAAAATGATCTCTTGGTAAGGAAAAAATCGCCCTCGCACTTTTACAAAAAGTGCGTTTTCGTTCAGACACTATATAACCCTGCATAAATAAAGCGACATTATGTACACGGCAGGTTTGCCACATGGGGGGGAATGGGTGACCCTTCTTTCATTTTTACTTCTGCTCTTTCAACAGCTGGCTGACTTCTGCTGACTGAAGAATTTATTTCAATTTCAAACCTTTGCCAGAACTTTGTCAAGCTTATCGAAGGATTCGTTCCAGCCGGTTCGGCACTCTTCCTTCATCTGGGCCGGCAGACCCATGTGTTGCAGAGTCATTTTAGTTTTGCCGCCTTCAACTTCTTCAAAGATTAATGTCACTTCGAGTTCCAATGGGAAACCCTCCATACCGTAATGCGTTGCCGACACGACATTGCCATGCTCATCGGCGAAACAGTCCGTGAAAACGATCTTCTCTATCGGCACGATCTCTTTATACACACCGGTACTCCAGATACCTTTTTGCCAGACCTCCGGCCCGCTTTCTGATCGCATACAGAAGAGATATTTACCGCCAACACGAAAATCGATCTTGCACGAAGGCGACGTGAAGATCTTGGGTCCCCACCAGCGCATAACTTGCTCCGGTTCAGTCCACGCCTTCCACACATGCTCGCGCGGAGCATCAAAGATACGGGTAATAATAAGTTCATTCTTCTGGCCTGTCATATCATAGTTCCTTTTCGTTACAGCACTCTATTAACTATATTATATTCAAGAACATATTAACAGTACTTCTGTACATGGTCAAATCTTTATTGTTGCCAAATCTGTTTCACCTCTCCTATCTCGGTTTCGCTTAGTCCACCTACCCGATATAACAAGTCCATAGCTATTTGCCTTATTATACCTCGTCCCTCTTTTATTTCATCAAAACTTTTATTAGTCTCTTGGCAGATCAACGTTCTAACATTATAGTAATAATATAGGAATTTTCATTTTGTTTAAGCTGGTTTCAGGGTGGCATGGACAAACTTGTTTGTCCGTGTTTAACTTGTCCTGTATTTCTATGGTACGTTTTATACATTCTCTTTTTGTAAGATTTCATGAAACGTAAGTACAAGACTTGAATAAGTGAGGTTTTGTGTTATAGTATAGCTAAACAGTTAGAACATTCCTATTTAGTGGTTTTGAATGAACAAAAACTTACAAAAAAAGAAGTTTTAACAAAATAGTACTATAAAGAATTAAAAGGAGAATACCATGTTCCATGGATCACTTGTAGCATTAGTAACACCCTTTAAAAATGGGCAAATCGACTATGCAAAGCTGAAAGAACTCGTCGAATTTCATATCAAGAACGGAACAAATGGAATTGTTCCTTGTGGTACAACGGGTGAATCTGCGACTCTTTCATTTGATGAACATGAACGAATAGTTGGTGAGGTAGTCAGCACGGTAGCCGGGCGGATTCAAGTCCTGGCGGGGGCAGGTTCTAATAACACTATGGAAGCCCTGCGTCTGACCAAACATGCCAAAAAGGTAGGGGCGGATGGAGCATTGCTTATAACACCTTACTACAATAAACCTACTCCAGAGGGTCTCTGCCGGCATTACAAATTAATTGCCGAGGAGGTTGATATTCCCATTGTAATATACAACGTCCCTTCCAGGACGGGCATATCTATTTTACCCGAAACGGTAGCGAAGCTTTCTGAAATCAAAAATATTGTTGGAATAAAAGAGGCCAGTGGCAGTATTGATCAAACGACTCAGATATTGCAGCTCTGCAACATCGCGGTTCTTTCGGGAGATGATTCTCTTACTCTCCCTATCATGTCGGTGGGGGGAAAGGGGGTGATTTCCGTAGTGGCCAACATCGTTCCGGCGGATACTGCCGCATTAACCCGATATTGTCTGGAGGGTAATTTCGAAGCGGCCAGAAAGTGCCACCATAAACTCTTTCCACTTTGCAAGGGCATGTTTATTGAAACTAATCCAATCCCGGTAAAAACTGCCATGAAACTGCTGGGAAGAATAAATGGGGAGATGCGTTTGCCGCTTTGTGATATGACGAAAGAACATGAAAATCAATTAATACATACGCTAAAAAATTACGGCCTCATGTCATAGCCCAGCATACCCTACATCAATTACCCGCATCTTTCCTCCTTTGCAAGGGGGGATACAGAGGGGTGTAAAAAATTTCCCATAAACCTGTCCTTATAATACATGGGGAAAAGGTAACAATTTAGTTTTTTGAAAAATATCTTTCAACTGCTCGCTCCCAAACTCCTGTTTGGGAGTGTAATGGACGAGAAACTCAGTTTCTCTGCAATTGTGTTCCCAAACAGGAGTTTGGGAACAAGCAGTGGTGGTTTATTTAAAGGCAATTTTTCAAACAGCTAAAATGTTACGGAAAAAGAAGTTTTTATGCAATAATACTATAAATTGAGGAGAAATATTATGAAGGCTGTTGTTTTTTATGAGCATGGCGGAGTAGATAAATTAACATACACAGATATGGAAAAACCGAAAATTTCCCCGTATGAAGTGCTGGTAAAGGTAAAGGCTTGTGCACTTAATCATTTGGATATCTGGGTACGACAGGGATTGCCTGGTGTAGAGATCCCTATGCCACATATCCTGGGTAGTGATAGTGTTGGTGAGGTAGCTGAGGTTGGGATTGAAGTTAAGAACTTTAGGCCGGGCGACAGGGTCATCATTGCACCCGGCGTCCGCTGCAGGAAGTGTGTGTATTGCATCACGAACAACGACAGTATGTGTAATAGCTTCAAGATTATGGGGTTTCAGGTACAGGGGGGGTATGCTGAATTTGCCAGGGCACATGTTGACAACATCATTCCTGTTTCCAATAAACTTTCCTTTGAGGAGTGGGCATCCATCCCTTTGGTGTTTTTAACGGCGTGGCACATGCTTATTACGCGGGGACAACTCAAACCAGGAGAGAATGTATTGATCCATGCGGCTGGCAGCGGCATCGGGAGCGCCGCTGTTCAGATAGCCCGGCTGGCAGGCGCCCACGTGATTGCTACTGGCCGGGGGACGGAGAAATTGGAAAAAGCCAAACAATTGGGTGCTGATGAGGTCATAGACTATTCGAAAGAGAATTATGCCGAAAAGGTAAGGTTTATAACGAACAACAAGGGGGTTGATCTTATCTTTGAGCATATCGGGCCTGATACATGGGAAAAGAATCTGCAATGTCTTGCCAAGGGAGGACGGATGGTGGTATGCGGCGCCACAAGCGGCCCCACAACAACCATAGACATCCGGTTTCTGTTTATGAAACAGCATATGATTATTGGCTGTTATATGGGCAGCAAAAAGGAACTCCTGGACGTTTTGAACCTGGTGGAATTGGGAAAGCTGAAACCCGTTATCGACAGCATTTTCCCATTGGAAGAGGCCTCTGCAGCCCAACAGAAGATGTTACAGAGGGAAAATTTTGGAAAGATTGTATTAAAAATTTGAGCAATTAAACCTCAAGTATCTTTCAAAATAAATTTGACTATTTTAGCAAAAAAATCAGGGCAGTAATGAAAAATGCAGATTGCAAAGGTACTTTTGTAATTTTTGCTTTACACATCCGACCCGTTCGGGGTGGTATTATGAAATGAGACACTCTAAAAAGCCTTGCATATTATGCCTTGCTTAGTATAATTAATCTTTTATTTTCGCTTTATATAAATCAATAGGACGAGTGTAATGAGCGTAAATACAGAGAAGAAAACTGAGTACTCCTTTAAAGCGCCCAGGGGTACGGAAGATATATTGCCTGCGAAATGGGCTTTATGGAGAAAGCTTGAAGAAGTTGGGCGGCAGGAGTTTGAAATCTGTGGATATTATGAAATCCGCACCCCCATATTTGAGGATACGCGCTTATTCATCAGAAGCATTGGGGAAGCCACAGACATTGTTGAGAAGGAGATGTATACCTTTGCCGATAGTGAGGATTCAAGCATAACCCTGCGTCCTGAAAGCACAGCGCCCGTTATGCGGGCATATTTAGAGTATGAATTGTACAAGACTAAAAAATTTCAAAAGTTTTATTATATAGGGCCGCAGTTCAGAAAGGAACGTCCACAGGCCGGACGGCTCCGGCAATTCCACCAAATGGGCCTGGAAGCAGTGGGCGCCTCCGACCCTTTGCTTGATGTGGAAACTATCAGTGTTGCAACCCGCATATTCGACCGCATCGGTCTCAAGGGATATAAAGTCAAGATTAATTCCATAGGTTGTGAGGAGTGCAGGCCAGTTTTTAGAAGTATCCTCAAAGAAAAACTCTGTGAACAGGAAAAGGGCCTCTGCGAACTCTGCCAATCACGATTAAACCGGAATGTATTTCGCATCCTGGACTGTAAAAACGAGAAATGCAAGACCATCAGTCATCACATGCCCTCTATTCATGATTATTTGTGCGGAGGATGCCAATCCCACGCAAAGGCGGTGAGGGAAGCCCTTCTGGATATTGGTATTCCTTACATTGCTGACGCACATCTGGTGCGGGGGTTGGATTATTACACCAAGACTGTCTATGAAATTACCCACTCCTCGCTGGGTGCCCGCGATGCTATTTGTGCTGGCGGACGATATGACAATCTGATTTCCGACATTGGGGGGCCATCCATCGGTTCAGTCGGATTTGCTATCGGGATGGAGGCAACGATCCTGGCCCTTGAAAATGTTATGGCAAAAAACAAATCTGTTTCTCAAGAAGTGTGTGGGCCGTCCCCCGCGATATATATCGTTTCCATTGGTGAAGAAACCAGGAAGCAGTGTTTTTATCTGCTTAACCTTTTGAGAAAAGCCAATCTTTCCGCCGATTTTGATTATGAAGGAAGAAGTCCCAAGGCGCAGATGCGTACGGCAAACAAAGTGGGGGTAAAGTACGTAATTGTGTTAGGGCCTGACGAGCTGGCGCGTGGCGACGTCAAGATCAAGGTAATGGAAACGAGCGAAGAAATTTCCCTGAAACAAAGCGAAGCTCTCAGGTGGTTCCTGGATAGAGAATCACCTCTCAAGAGTTAAAACATTCTTAATTCCCAGGAGATAGTCAAACAATGCCGAACATGAAACGAACACATACCTGTGGTCAATTGCGCACAGCAGATGTGAAATCAACCGTTACCCTGGTGGGTTGGGTGAGCAGTGTCCGGGATCACGGCGGTTTAATCTTCATTGACTTGCGTGACCGGTATGGTATTACCCAGGTGGTTTTCAATCCCACGAAAGGAAAAGAATTTTATGACACTGCCGGTCAATTAAGACCCGAATATGTTGTGGGTATACAGGGTATTGTCTCTCCGAGACCAGAGGGCACATTAAATCCCAATCTTGATACAGGAGAAATAGAGGTTATTGCCGATGCCCTTGAAATACTGAATCGATCAGAAACCCCGCCATTCGAGATTACGGACGAGAGTAACGTGTCTTTAGAATTACGGCTTAAGCACCGTTACCTGGACTTGAGACGCTCTTCAATGCAAAAACGTCTGATCTTCCGTCACAAGGTTTGTCAGACGATACGTGAGTGCCTCGACCGGTTGAATTTTGTCGACATCGAAACGCCGGTATTGACAAAAAGCACGCCGGAAGGGGCCAGGGATTATCTGGTACCCAGCAGGGTTAATCTCGGCAAATTTTATGCACTGCCGCAGTCTCCTCAACTTTTCAAGCAGATACTAATGGTGGCGGGTTACGATCGCTATTTTCAAATTGTACGCTGTTTCCGCGACGAGGATCTCCGTGCTCAACGACAGCCAGAATTTACACAGATGGATATGGAAATGTCCTTTGTAGATGAATACGATATTATGCAGGTCGTTGAGGGGCTCGTTGCTGCGATCTTCGATAAGGTACTTGGTAAAAAGATTACCACTCCATTCCCGAGGCTTTCTTACAAAGAGGCAATGGCCTCTTACGGCTGTGATGCCCCTGACTTGCGGTTTGGTATGAAGATAAAGGATGTATCCGATATCGTTCAGAAATCAGATTTCAAGGTGTTCTCAGACACAATCAAATCGGGTGGGCAAGTTCGCGGCGTGAATGCGACCGGTTGCGGGAATTTTTCAAGAAAAGACATCGATGATTTAACGACCTTTGTCGGTCAATTTGGGGCGAAGGGTCTGGCATGGTTCAAGGTAGAAGAAAGCGGTTTGTCCTCTTCGATAGCAAAGTTCTTTCCTCCGGAAACCCTGGAAAAGTTACAAAAACACATGGATGCGAAAAAGGGGGATTTACTCCTTTTTGTTGCTGACAAACCCCGGGTGGTTTCCCAGTCACTTGCGCAACTCCGGCTCCATCTGGGTCAGAAAAATAAACTTATTGATACCAGTATATTCAATTTTTCATGGGTTGTGGACTTCCCGTTGTTCGATTATAATGAAGATTTAAAACGTTACGAGGCGCTTCATCACCCGTTTACTTCACCTCATCCTGATGACCTTCCAACTATGGAACAGAAACCTTTAGAGGTTAAGGCCCGTGCATATGACCTCGTACTGAATGGTGTAGAACTTGGAGGTGGCAGTATCCGTATACACACTCCCGAGGTACAGAAAAGAGTCTTCCGTCTGCTCGGTATAGACGATGAGAGCGCTTATGCGAAATTTGGATTTCTGCTCGATGCGCTGAAATACGGTGCACCCCCGCATGGTGGAATCGCATTAGGGGTAGATCGCATGGTTACCTTGTTATTACAGCTTGAAGATATTCGCGAGGTTATTGCATTTCCTAAGACGCAGAAAGCTACCTGTCTTATGACAAATGCGCCATCGGAAGTCGATGCACAACAACTGAATGAATTGGGCATCCGACTGATATAAGTTTTAACTTACATTGCATTGTAAAGGTATATCCAATAAAATAAAATCATGAAACGACAATTATTCTTCCTGCTCATCGGAGCGGCTTTCATTGTACTTTTAATTTCTTTAAGCACTTTTGTTTATTTAAAGCTTAAATATCACTCCCTGTCAAAATCTAATATCCAAACACTGGAACAATCTATACAACAAGTACCACAAGAAAAAATCGATAACGTTATTGCTTTATTAAAAGAAAGCCTGGCTAAAGACCCGTTTAATGCTGAAACACACCTGGCATTAGGGATGATTTATCATAAAAATAACTTATTAGACGATGCGCTGTCAGAGTTGGAAACGGCTTTAACCATAAAACCCGACCTTATTAACATTTATCAGGAAATGTATCTGATTTACAAGAAAAAGGGAATGGAAAATGAAGCCAATAGAGCGTTAGCTTCGTATGAAAAACTGAAAAGGAGTGAATAAAATTTATTTTGTATAGTCAGCACAAAATGGTTACTATTGTATTATGAGAAAATATCTACTACTATTCATTTCTATTTATACCTTCATAGGTTTGCTCTCTGTACAGCCTGTTTTTGCTGACAGGGATGATGAGGCAAATAAATATTATCTCGATGCGTATAACTTATACAAATTGGGGAAATTAGATCAATCCCTGGAAATGCTAAAGAATGTTATAGAGATTAACCCGGACCATGCTGAAGCGCATTTTGGTTTGGGGAGTATCTACTTCAGACAAAACATGTTTGATGACGCCGTTAAGGAATTTAGCAAGGTTACCAGGATTAAACCAGAATACGTTGAGGCCTATCAGCGGCTTTGGTTGGCATATAAAAAACTAGGCATGAATGATAAAGCAGAGGAAGAACTGCAAAAATACAAAAAATTAATCGAAGAACGCATGCAGAGTATGGCAGGCGGTTCTCCTCAGGTAGTAAAGCCTGTAGCTCCGCCGCAAAGGGAAGAACGAGTGGAAAAACCGAAACCGGAAGAATCTCAACCACCGGAAACGAGGGTGGAAGCTTCTCGACCGACAGAAACCAGACCTCCGGAAGCGGCATCTCCGGATACAAGGGTTGAAGAAACCAAGCCTCCGGAAGCGGCATATCCGGCTACAAGGGCTGAAGAAACCAAATCTCCAGAAACTGAAAGTCCGACGGGAGTGTCCGGAGAGGTAAAACCAGTATACCCTCCACCAGAAGCCAATCCTCTTGCTCAAGAACAGAGATATTCGCCTTTAGCAACCATACCGCTTGAAAGAAAACCCCTGGAGACCTATA
Organism: Candidatus Brocadia sp.; assembly: GCA_030837935.1. Classification (GTDB taxonomy): domain Bacteria; phylum Planctomycetota; class Brocadiia; order Brocadiales; family Brocadiaceae; genus Brocadia. Next base: position 5,653 of record JAUQXU010000015.1, on the reverse strand, counting down.
AACCGCCTGTTGAAGAGAAGCCTCCTGCAAAGGTTGAAACGGAATATAAGTCACCTTATATCAAGGTAGACAAAAAAGATCCTAAATACAAGAGTCTTTTCAAGCCATTCAAGAAAATGAGTTCTACCTTCTTTCGGAGTCCTCTGAAAAAGAGCACTGAAAAATGGAAGAGATCATACGTGGGCAAGCTTGTGAAAGGCATTCTTTACTATGTCGTGACTGTGCAAATCTGGCTCTGTATTGTTGCTTTTTTAAGCATTTATTTCGTTAAAAGCAAAAGGAAAAAAACATGAAAAAGTGTCCTTATTGTGCAGAGGAGATCAAGGACGAAGCAATTAAGTGCCGTTTCTGTGGTGAATTTTTAACCATTACACCCACTGACCAGAAAAAGTCAAATACCCAGGCACAGCCAGAAACCAGGGCACAACTGAAAATACAAACCCCATCAGCAGAAAAATCGAAGGGCGATGTAAGACGTCAGCAGAAGACAACGCCTTTATTTCCGGATAAGGATAAAAAATCAGATTTAAAACCAATACAGACTGCCTTGAAAGCGGCTGATGTCGAAGCGAAAGAGGCCACAGGTGAAAAGGCTGCTGCCTCATCAGAAAAACTACAAGAAACCGCCAAAAAGAAGAAAGATTGGATTTTAATAATTGCCGTAATTGTATTTGGGATTTTATTACTGGTAATACAGTTCAGTAAACAATTGGGAATCGAAGGATTCCCATAAAGTCAAACCCGGTTCTTTCTTATCGAAATAAGGGGAGTTCCTTTGATTCAGAGAGAAGCGTAGTAACTATCTGAGTGACGTTTTCTGTATCACCCCCGATATAGCGTACCTTGTTTTGTCGATCTAAAACAACCATGGTAGGTATGAGCTGTATATGATAGAGTGAGGGAATCAAACCCTTCCACCGTTTCCCGTCAAACACCTGAGGCCACTCCACCTCTTCCTGCTTTACAAATCCACGCAAATCCTCAATGTCGTCATCCAGACTTATACCAATGAACTGTACCCCTTTATCCTTAAACTTACTATACATTTTTTTTACTTTAGGAAATTCTTGTATACAGGGATCACACCATGTTGCCCAAAAATCTATGACAACTACGTTTCCTTTGTATTTTGACAGGTCGACAGGCTTTCCATTTAAATCTGCAACATTAAACACAGGAGCATCCATACCGATACGTATCATGCCGCTTAATTCTTGTCCAAAACTATCGGCAGCCCTTGGCTCGATCTGTTTTAACTCTGCTACTGCATCTTTTGCCTTTGCAATATCACCCTTTGCTAACAGCGCCTTCGTCTTAAAGTACAATGCCCGTGCCTTAAAATTCCGATCTATTTCTCCCTGACTCAGCACGATGTCAAAACATTTAATTGCCTCTTCAAAATTATGCATTTCATTGTGAACAGCGCCAATATAAAATTGTGCTTCTAATGCCTCCTCTGTTTTGGCATATTTTTCGATTAATGCATTGAGATCCTTAAGCGCCTCTCCGTAATACCTGTTCGCATCCGTATATTTCATTTCAACCAGGCCGCTTAAATTTTTTCTGATAATTTCTAACCGTTTTGCCGCATTTGCATCGTGCTTTAGGCTACCTGCATTAGCTGCATATCCCGCCCAAAGTAAAAAAACAGAAGCAAATACCGTTAAAATCAGCTTTCTCTCTTTTTTCATAATGTCCGACTCCTCGTATATTCTTAAAATGCTCCTACTATCCATCAAAATATTATTTAGTCCAGCCTGCCTTGGTTGCAATATTAACACGAATATATCTTACATTCAAGAGCCATTTCCTCGTGCCATCCATTGCGATTGTCTTGAAACTTTCTATAGACCAGGCGTGTTGTAAAGTCTAAGTTATGGAATGTAAATACTAACGGAATTTTTAAAAATTACATTGCAAATGTATTGCCTTTCATCTTAAAATCCTTACATCTATAAAAGCGAGTTTATCGTTACTTGGTAAAACAATGAGGAGTGCACGGAAAATGAATAAAAAGTCACTGGTATCGGTTCTTTCGGTCTTCGCGTTTGTTGCGCTTTTTGCGGGTGGAGTATTTGCAGACCCCCTGAAGCTTGACGTAAAAGAGTATGTACTTAAAAACGGTTTAAAATTACTCATGCTGGAGAAGCATGACGTACCTATTGTATGCGTTCGTATTAATTATAAGGTGGGGTCTGTCGATGAGCGGCCCGGGATTACCGGGGTCTCTCACCTGTTTGAGCATATGATGTTTAAAGGCACAAAGATGTTCGGAACCAGGAATTATACCGCAGAAAAATCTTTGCTTGAGCGGGAAGACGAATTGGTTATGAAAATCTCTGCAGAAAAAGCCAATGTGAAAACTACCGACAAGAAAAAGATCGAATCACTTGAAAAGGAATTGGATGACGTGAGAAAAAAACTCAGGGATTTAGTGGTAAAAGATGAGGTTTTTTCTTTATATCTGCGACACGGAGCTTCAGGACTTAATGCTGCAACGAGTACCGACGGTACGTATTATTTCTGTGATTTGCCGGCAAATAAATTAGAATTGTGGGCGTTTATTGAATCCGATCGCATGAAAAATCTCGTGCTCAGGGAGTTTTATTCTGAGCGGGACGTTGTGATGGAAGAAAGGCGACTCAGAACCGAGAACAGTCCATTTGGCCTCCTGATTGAACAATTAAATGCAGTGGCCTTCATTGCGCATCCGTATCGCTGGCCTACCATCGGCTGGAGATCGGACATACAAAATATTACCAAGGCAGAAACGGCAGAATATTTTAAGAGATACTACGCTCCCAATAATGCGGTAATCGTTATGGTAGGGGATTTTAACCCTGATGACGCAATAAAATTGGTGGAAAAATACTTTAGTGATATACCAGGCCAATCTGCGCCTCCAACGGTGAAAACCGTTGAACCGGAACAGAAAGGAGAACGGCGGGTCGAGATAGAGTTTGAATCGAATCCTTACATAGCTATTTCCTATCACATCCCGGCGGTAGGACACCCGGACCTGTATGCGCTGGATGTCGTAAGCTCTCTTCTTTCAGATGGCCGGACATCGAGATTGTATAAATCCATGATCGAAGACAAGCGTATTGCCGTCATGGCTCACGCTTACGATGGAATTGGTAAATATCCTGATACGTTTACTTTTCTTGCTGCACCTCGGGCGCCCCATACCGTGGCAGAGGTGGAATCTGCTATGTATGAGGAAATTGAAAAACTGAAAATTGCCCCTCCTTCCGATTGGGAATTGCAAAAAATCAAAAACCAGCTGGAAGCAGATTTCATTCGGGATCTCAACTCTGCCTCTGGACTTGCTAATGAAATAGGCCATTTTGAAGTTCTTTCCGATTGGCGTTACATTAACACTTTTCTCGACAAGGTTGCACAGGTTACCAAAGAGGACGTAATGAGGGTTGCTAAGAAATATTTTACGAAGAATAACCGCACGGTGGCCATCCTTGTGAAGAAAGAAAACAACACAAAGACGAAAGAAACGAAAGAAAATAAAAAACCTGAAAAATCAACGGTTACCTATTAAATATTTGTTGTAAGCATTTTCCTGCTATACATCGAAAGATTAGAAACTCGGGAGATTTTAACGTGAATAAAAATAACTATGCTTTATTTTCTGTAATATTCCTGGCGCACTTTTTTTCTCTTCTCTATTCGCCGAATCTCGTTGCTCAGCCACAAGGACATGAACATGCCGCAGTACCCTTCACAGGGAAGCCTGAATCTGAAGGGGCAAAGATTGTTTCTGGTTTTAAATTTAAACCACTCAATTTTGATCCCCCAAAAGTGGACAGGGTTGTCTTAGAAAATGGCATGATTTTATATCTGCTGGAGGATCACGATCTGCCATTATTTAATATTACGGCACGTATCAGAACCGGTGCAGTTTATGAACCGCCGGAAAAGGCAGGATTAGCCAGCCTGACAGGATATGTGATGAGAAATGGCGGTACATTGTCCATGCAGGCTGATAAGATGAACGAGGAGCTCGAATTTATGGCTGCCTCCGTGGAAACATCCATCGATCGCGAATCAGGCAGTGCAAGTTTATCTACACTTAAGAAAGATATTGATAAAGGGTTAAAGATCTTTGCAGATGTTCTCATGAATCCAGCCTTTCCAGAAGATAAAATCAGGATGCGAAAGGATGAAGTCATAGAATCAATTAGGCGTGAAAACGACAATCCCGCGCAGATTGCGGGCAGGGAATTTCGCAAGATTATGTATGATAGTAAGCATCCATACAACAGAAAGATAGAAGGAACCCTCGAATCCATTGAAAAAATTACCCGTGACGATATGCTCGCATTCCACAAGAAATTTTTTCATCCTAACAATATTATCCTTGGTATCTCAGGTGATTTTAATAAGGAAGAACTTATCAGGAAACTGAATACTGCATTTGCAGGATGGAAAAAAGAAGAAATTCGTTTCCCGGAAGTACCCAAGGTCGAAAAACGCTTTGAAAAGGCAGTATATTATGTATATAAGGATATTAATCAGGCAAACGTGCTCATGGGGCACTTGGGAATACACCGCAAGAGTCCGGATTATTTTCCCGTAATGATAATGAATTTTATCTTAGGTGGCGGGAGCTTTACGGCGCGTATTCCTGGCAGGATTCGTTCGGATGAAGGGCTCGCCTACTCAGCTTACAGTGTTTTTCAGACCTCGCGAGATATCGGTATGTTCATTGTCTCGTGCCAGACAAAATTAGAGTCGACCAACCGTGCTATCTCGATTGCACTGGAAGAACTCGATAAAATTCGCAAAACGCCGGTTGATAAAGATGAATTAGTACAGGCCAAAGAAACCTTTATGAACCAATTTATTTTTCGATTCACGACCAGCGCCAGCATTGTGGGACAGAAGGTTGACATTGAATATGAAGAATTGCCTTTAAATTATCTCGAAACGTATCTGGATAATGTTCAGGCAGTTACCCAGGAAGACGTTCAGCGTGTTGCCAGGAAATATCTGCATCCGGATGAGATAAAGGTCCTCGTGGTTGGCGATAAGGAAAAGTTTGATAAACCCCTTGACAGTTTTGGAAAGGTCAATGTCATAGAGTTAAAGTAAACTACGATGGAAATTAAGACTGTCACTATGCAAATCCCTGATGGGTCCAATATCATTATCGGGCAAACCCATTTTATTAAAACGGCGGAAGACTTATACGAGGTCATGATTAATGCTGTACCTGGTGTTAAGTTCGGCCTTGCCTTCTGTGAAGCCTCTGGTCCATGTCTCGTAAGGGTGGAAGGAAATGATGACTCTCTCAGAGAGAGCGCTATACAAAACGCCAGAAATATCGCGGCTGGTCATACCTTTGTAATCCTCATGAAAGAGGCGTTTCCTGTGAATGTACTGAACGCTATTAAGGCTTGTCAGGAAGTTTGTTCTGTTTTTTGCGCAACTGCCAATCCTGTGCAAGTTATCGTGGGAGAAACTGAACAAGGCCGGGGTATATTGGGCGTCATTGATGGATATAGCCCCAAGGGTGTTGAGGAAGAAAAAGACATCCAAAACCGCAAGCAATTTCTCCGTAAAATCGGTTACAAACTTTAACGGATCATTGTCTCTTACCGGTCAAAGACCATGTGGAACCACAGATTGTAGGGAATCC
>JAUQXU010000150.1 GCA_030837935.1 Candidatus Brocadia sp. | reverse complement strand
ATTGTATTAGGCACCTTTTCTGGCGCTATAAAAGCCCTTCCAAAATCCGGGATGTGGATGGAGACTGTGGAAAGGATATTTGGGCTCCTTTTAATCGGGGCTGCGCTGTATTATTTAAGGTTCATTATTTCTGAGAGCGCTTTTGTTATTATCCTGGGTCTGTTTTTGATTGTTACAGCCGTATTTTCAGGCGGGTTTGACCGACTGACTCATGAGAGCACAACCTTTCAGCGCGCGAAAAGGGCTTTCGGTATCGTAGCCTTTATCTTCGGAACTTACTTTCTTGTGGGGCATCTCATGATCAAGGGGTTTGTCTTGCCACCGCTTTCGGCCACAGTTCCCGGCCAGCCAGTATCAGCGGCAGAAAAGATCGATTGGGTGATGAGCGAGGAGGATGGGCTTAGACAGGCCAGGGCAAGTGGTAAGGTAGCGATCATTGACTTTTGGGCAGAGTGGTGTGCAGCGTGCAAGGAATTTGATAAGTTTACGTATGCCGACCCGGAGGTTATCCGTGAATCGCAAAGATTTGTAAATATCAAGATCGACAGCACCAAAAGCGATGACCCAAAGGTTAAACAGCTTTGGGAGAAGTATCATGTTGTTGGTTTGCCCACTATCGTATTTATCAGCAAGGATGGAACTGTGCTCAGGGATAAAACTATTTCAGGTTTTGTCAATGCAAAGGAGTTTCTCCAGGTTTTAAAAGGCTTAGAGTAATGTTAAATGAAACGTTACGAAGCAGACTGAGAAATTAAACTATTCCGGATTTTTTGAAAAAGGTGAATTTGTGCGTGTCGATGGAAAAAAACGATAAAGTAAAAAATGGGTAGTGGCGAAATATTTTCAAGCCTTTTTAGCCATCACATCCATAATCCCGCAAATTTTTCGCTTGCCATACGTCTCCACGAATTACCTTTCTTTTCATAATCTTATTATCTGAAAATATAAACAATTCTAATGTTTTTCAAAATAGCCACTTATAACTTTCAGATAATTATTGACTCTTTCTTGGCATTGGGTTTGTTCCCTTAATGGAAGACAGCAATTTAACTTCAAAAGACACGCACATTATCCACCTTTCTATTGAGTGGTTTTATTCTACATGATAAAGTCGAACATATTTCCAGAAGGGGAAGACACGAATAATTTTGTTTAATTTATCTTTTGAAGGTTGAGCACTTTATTCACTCAGCACATTTTTTCTTAAAGGTTATTGCGTTTTCTCCGAAAATATTACCGTGTTACTTTATTCGGATGAACTTTAATAAACTTTTTTATTTTTGTGGGAATAAAACTTGATTATTGCTTGTTATAAATATAATATGTGTTCTTTTAAAAATAATACGGAAAAAGTATTGCGTGAAAAATTTATACATGAACTTAATATTCGCACCATTTAGGATACTTGGAAGTATTCCCATTGGATTTATAAGGGAATTAGGGCGGATGGCGTGCTTTCTTGCTGTATCCTTTTATTGGATGGTATTTCCGCCATATTTAATACGCAGAATTATTAAGCAAATTAATTTTATTGGTGTAAAGACTACATTCGTTATTGTGCTGACTGGTATATTTATTGGGATGGTTCTGGCGTTGCAGACTTATTATGCTTTAGTCAAATTTGGCGCTGAAGCGAGTCTTGGCCCTGTGGTAGCGCTGTCCTTAATACGAGAATTGGGACCTGTTATTTCTGCTTTGATGGCGACCGGATGCGCAGGTTCTGCATTAACGGCGCAGATAGGGATCATGAGAATAACCGAGCAAATTGATGCCCTTGATGCTATGGCTTTAAATCCATACAAGTATCTGATCATTCCCAATTTAATAGCAGGCATCATATCAATTCCACTCTTAAATGCAATTGTTGTCGTGGTTGGTATTTTTGGTGGATATGTTGTAGGAATAGGACTCATGGGCTTAAACAGCGGAACCTATTTTGGTGGGATTAGTGATTTTGTTAAAATGAAAGACATACTTGGTGGTTTATACAAATCTCTAAGCTTCGGGGTCTTAATAACCTGGATAAGCTGTTACAAGGGTTATAATGCCGGCTATGGGGCAGAAGGTGTAAGCAAGGCAACCATCCAGGCTGTGGTGCTTTCATCAGTTCTTATCCTCGTATGGGATTACTTTCTGACCTCAGTATTAACAACCTAATGAATTTCTATGATTAAAGTTGTCGATGTATACAAAAGTTTTAACGGTTTTAAGGTACTGCGAGGGGTTAATTTAAGGGTAAGAGAAGGTCAATCCTTGGCTTTGCTTGGAGGTAGTGGGCAGGGGAAGTCCATTTTACTAAAACATATCATTGGTCTGATAAAACCAGATCAAGGCAAGGTGTTAATAAATGATCAGGACATTGGCAGGGTTCGAGGAAAGTTACTGAAACAATTAAAAGAACGATTTGGCATTGTTTTTCAGGGTGGTGCGCTTTTCGATTCCCTTACGGTATTTGAAAATGTGGCATTCCCTCTCAGGGAAAAGACCAAACTAAAAGATTCGGTAATTTCTGATAAGGTATATAATGAATTAGCCAGAGTAAGACTATCAGGTGCGGAGAATAAATATCCG
>JAUQXU010000149.1 GCA_030837935.1 Candidatus Brocadia sp. | reverse complement strand
AGGGCGTGGGTGGCAGGGACCTACCATTCAGGTTGATTTTAATCTACCGGAAAGATTTGATGTCGATTATGTTGGTCCGGATGGTCTTCATCATCGTGTGGTAATGGTTCATCGTACGGTTCTGGGGGCTATGGAACGGTTTGTGGGGTGTTTGATAGAACACTATGCAGGTGATTTCCCTTTATGGATTGCTCCAATTCAAATGCGGATATTACCCATTACTGATGCACACATTGCTTATGCCAAAAGATTACACGCTCAGTTACTTGCCAGGAGTTTTAGGGTGGAATGTGACACGAGCAATGCAAAAATCAGCTACAAGATACGAGAAGGTACTTTAGAAAAAATCCCTTATTTGCTGGTTGTCGGCGATAAAGAAATTGAAGGTAACGCTGTTGCTGTTAGAAGCAGGAAAAAAGGCAATGAAGGGATGATGCTTATTGAAGATTTTATAAAAAACGCGGAATCTGAAATTAAAGAAAAAAGATGATCTTAACTTTTTTGGAGGAGAATATACATTTCACAAGAATTAAGAATTAATGAACGGATCCGTTCCGCTACGGTGCGATTGATAGATGAGAACGGTGTGCAGATTGGAGTCGTTACCAAAGAGGATGCTATTGCAAAGGCAAAAGCCGTAGAGCTTGACCTTGTGGAGGTAGCTCCTGAAGCTAATCCGCCTGTCTGCAGAATTTTAAATTATGGTAAATTTAAGTATAAACAAAAGAAAAAAACACATCAGAAGCAACATGTTGTCCAGTTAAAAGAATTAAGGCTAAGACCTAAAACGGGAGAGCACGATATACAAACGAAAATTCGCCAGGCTAGAAAATTTTTAGAGAATAAAGACCGTGTTCTCATCAGCATGATGTTTAAAGGGAGAGAGCGCGCCCATGCAGATTTAGGTGATACGATCTTGAAACAAATTGCTGAAGCATTAGAGGACATAGCGAAAGTAGAAAAAGATAAAATATCTGATGATCGTAGGTTGGGAATAATTTTATCCCCCAAGTAAACAGAAGACTTCAAAACGTTGAGAACCCGTTGTGTGTTATTCAGGGTTAAGTGAATCTTAGTTAGTTGCCTAATTAATTATGGAGGTCAGTAGATGCCAAAGTTAAAAACCCATAAAGGGCTTAAAAAACGAATAAAAATCAGTGCAAAAGGTAAAGTAAAGAGATCAAGGCCAGGCAAGAGTCATTTGATGTCAGGAAAATCAGGAAGACGAAAGGAACATATGAGAAAAAAAACCGGGGTTTCATCCGCCTTCAATAAGATCATGACGAGGGCATTACGAGGGTCTTAATATAAATTTTAATTTTTTTGATGAAAGAGTTGTAACATGCCAAGAGCAACAAAAGGTTGTGCAAGAAAAAGGTCGAGAAAAAGGTTGTTGGACAAAACGGAAGGTTACTGGGGCGGCAGGGGTAATCTATACCGCAAGGCCATGGAGACATATATCCGCGCCATGGTTTTTTCGTTTAGGGATCGGAAGGCACGAAAAAGAAAATTTAGAGAACTCTGGATATCCAGAATCAGTGCAGCAGCCAGAGAACGAGGCATCTCATACAGCCATTTTATTCATGGGTTAATTAAGGCAAAAATAGATCTCAACAGAAAAATGCTGGCTGAGATGGCTGTTCATGATAAACCTGCATTCGATCAACTCGTCGAACAAGTAAAAGCATTAGGTTAAAATCTTGAGGGTAATTGATAAAACCTTCATTTCCGTATCATGAAGTAATCGCTGGTCTGTCTTTTTCATGTGATTTTCATTTCTGAAATTATGAGGCACGTTCTTTTCTGGTATTAACCAGGGTGGAAGGAACGTGCCTGCTTTTTTATGCTTTTTAATAAATACATTTGCATGTCAGATAAATTAGAAGAAGTAAAAAGAAATTTACAAAACGAAACTAAAACAATCACCACACTGAAAGATGCAGAACAGCTCAAGATAAAATATTTGGGAAGAAAGGGCGTTGTCAATGATTTAATGAAGCTTATTCCTGCGTTGCCGACAGAAAAACGCGCTGCATTTGGACAGCAGGTTAACTCTTTAAAGATTGAAATTACAGATATAATAGAGGAGTTTATTAAAAAGTTATCATCAGAAGCAATCCCAAAAGTTAAGAATGAAATATTCGATATTACTTTACCGGGCAAACGCCCCCTTATAGGGAAAAAGCATCCGCTCACTCAAACGATTGACGATATTAAAGAGGTCTTTGCCCGCTTAGGTTTTGATGTAGCTTACGGTCCGGAAGTTGAGTTAGAATATTACAATTTTGAGGCATTAAACATTCCCTCTGATCATCCTTCCCGAACTGATTTTGATACTTTTTATATCAGAGACGATGTGCTTTTGAGAAGTCAAACATCCACCGTTCAGATTCGTATCATGGAAAAACGAAAACCACCCATTCGAATTATTGCCCCTGGCAGGGTATACAGGCCTGATACGGTTGATGCCAGACACTCTTTTATGTTTCATCAGGTGGAAGGTCTTATCGTGGACGAAGGGGTAAGCTTTGCAGATCTAAAAGGGGTACTAAATCAATTTATTAAGACCTATTTTGGCCAAAACATTCAAATGCGTCTGAGGCCGTCATTCTTTCCCTTTACAGAGCCGAGCGCCGAGGTTGATATTTCGTGTTCAATTTGCGGAGGCAAAGGGTGTAGTGTCTGTTCTCATAGCGGGTGGGTAGAAATATTGGGGGCCGGCATGGTTGATCCCAATGTATTTAGGGCCGTACATTACGATGAAGAAAAGTATACAGGTTTTGCGTTTGGGATGGGTGTCGAACGGATTACGATGCTGAAGTATGGGATATGCGACATCCGTTTTTTCTATGAAAATGACATTCGTTTCTTGTCTCAATTTTGAAGTGTAAATGAAGATCAGCTACAACTGGCTAAAGGAATATGTCTGTATTTGCCTGTCTCCACAGGAATTGGCTGATAGGTTAACTAACGTGGGATTGGTGGTCACCGACATTCAACCTGTCGACGACGATTTCTGCTTGGATATAGAAGTTACATCAAATCGTCCTGACTGCCTTGGAATTATTGGTATCGCACGTGAGGTAGCTGCAGCAGTGGACGGAAGTTTTTATTTCCCGGAAACAAATTTTGTAAGCGCTCATGCGGATATATCTCAATTTATAAACGTTAGCGTTGAAGAACCGATATTGTGTCCTCGTTATACAGCCAGAGTAGTTCGTCATATAACGGTTGCACCTTCCCCTGAATGGATGCAAAAGAGGTTAAAGTGTATTGGTCTTCGACCGGTAAATAATATTGTTGACGTAACCAATTATGTGATGATGGAGACAGGGCAACCACTTCACGCATTTGATCTGGACCGGTTAGCAGGACAAAAAATAATCGTAAGAAAAGCCAGGATAGGAGAAGAAATTGTAGCAATCAATGGAGCCAGACGGGCGCTTTTTCATGACATGTTGGTTATTGCAGACGGCAAGAAACCTGTTGCCATTGCAGGAGTTATGGGAGGAGCAGAAACAGAGGTTTCCAACTTAACCAGAAACATCCTCCTGGAATGCGCACAATTTGAGCAAAGGCAAGTGCGGAGGACATCGCGAGCATTAGGCATTTCCTCTGATTCCTCTTATCGCTTTGAGCGGGGTATAGATCCCGAAGGCATAGACCGTGCATCCCAAAGGGCTGTATGGCTTATCAAAGACTGTGCAGGGGGAGAAACTGCTGACGGCACTGTTACTCTAGGACCGGAAAGACATGAAACAAAGAAAATTACACTCCGCATGGAACGGCTTCACAAAGTTTTAGGAGTAGAAATAAAAAGAGATGTGGCTATTGATATTTTAAAAAAACTTCAATTTAACATCCTCAATGCTGTAGATAATTTTATTGATCTTGAAGTACCAAGCTTTCGAGGTGACATTTCCCGTGAGATTGACCTGATCGAAGAGGTGGCCAGAATCTACGGATATAACAACATTCCAACAAAGACTTCTATAAATGTTCGTGGGAGTATAAAGAACAAATTTGAGATTGTCGAGGATACTGTCCGTCAGTTTCTCACCGGCCTTGGTTTTTACGAAGTTAAAACCTTTAGCATTGTTGATACCTCGCCATTACAGTCGTTGAATTTATGGTCTGATAAAGGGGGCATTGATATTGCTAACCCATTAAGGTTGGAAGAGAGTCGCTTGCGGACGTCTCTCCTACCCAGCCTTATCAATACCAAACGATATAATATGCATCATGGCACAGAACAAATAAAAATCTTTGAGATCGCTAAAGTGTATCTTGCAGGAAATAAACTGCCACACGAAAAAAATTGTTTGTCCATCCTGGCCGATACTGATTTTTTAACATTAAAAGGCATTTTTGAATCGTTCTTAGTAAATCTCGGTATTTTATCAAAGTGTGAATGGATTACTTTCAGTGAACCCAGATTATTTAAGGATGAACGGGCGGCAAGAATTCACCTGGATGGTATGGCCGTTGGATATTTTGGAGAAGCCAGCCAGAAACTGGGTTTTAAAACGTTATCCTGTTTGCTGGAAGTGGATCTGGATGTATTACTAGAAAAGTCAAATTTTATCAAAAAATATCAAAACCTGCTACAGTATCCCGCCGTTTTTCGCGACCTTGCCGTTATTGTTAATGAGGAAACACCGTGGTCATCTATCGAAAAATGCATTATGGATGCAAAGGTTGCTTTGGTGACGGAAATAAACTTCTTCGATGTATATCGTGGCAAACAGATACCTGCAGGAAAGAAGAGTATTGCTCTTAACCTGTGTTTTCAAGCCACAGACAGGACATTAAAGAATGAAGAGGTTGATAGCGCTCAACAAATTATCCTCGATACACTTCACAAAACCCTTGGCGCCGAATTAAGAAAAGCATAATAGATGATTTGAGCGGCTTTTATCTGGCACACATCAAAATACTGCAAACTGTCTTTGCGTCTCTGATCGTTCCCTTCTTTACCATCTCTAATGCATCACTCAGTTTAACTTGTACACTACCTTTTATTGATTCGTCCATCTGATAATTTGTTTGGGTTTTTATGAGATTCGTTGCCTTAAAGAGATGCATCATCTCACTCAGAATACCCGGCGAGGGGTAGAAAATGATGAGGGGTTCAAGTGTACCTGCCCTATAACCTATTTCTTCTTCCAATTCACGTCCTGCGCACGCCAAGAACGTTTCACCCTTATCGAGCGTGCCGGCGGGAATTTCGTACAGGGTCTCTTTTACGGCATGTCTGTATTGCTTGATAAGGAAAATTTCATCTTCTGAGATAAAAGGAATGATGGCGGCCGAACCGGGGTGCTCAATGACTTCTCTCATTACCTTTCTTCCATCATCTAAGAGAACCTCATCCTTTCTGACGTTTATTTTTATACCAGAATAGATAAGCATAAAATATATTATAAAATAATATTCAATATTCATCAAGAGCAATCAAACATAACCATTTGACAGAAGTATTGATGCTGTGGGATCGGTACTGGAATTATAGCTATCCGTCTTCCCATGCCCTGAAAGAGTAACTCCTTGATCGCTAAAGATGCCTTGATTAAACAGAGAAGCGCTTGCCTTTATGCGCACCTTTAATTTTGCAATACTATTTGTCCCTAAGATTTTTCCGTAGCTCTCGACGTCCACGTAAGCAGGAGGGGTACCGCTGCCATACGTAATACCGGGAAACCAATAAGCTGTGTTACTACCAAAATTTGCCGAACACGGATCAGTGGTGGAAAGTCCTATGACTGTAACGCTAGCCTTTGTAGTATAATTATCCGGATTATTTGTATATTCACTGATGAGGCGGTTATATCCAGTCTCTGCTGCATAAAAGGTTTGTACGCTGTTCGTGTAATTGCTGCTTATTTTTATGTCGGTGGTTGTCCTGATGACAGTAGAGGTTCCCACCAGTGCTAAAATGACGACTAATGCAATTGCAGCAATAAGCATCATTCCTTTTTCATTTTCGCTTGGCGATATTGTTTTTAACAGTTTTAATTGCCGTTTTAAATTCATCAGTAAATCTCCCGCCATTTGATTACTTTTAATGGTTGATTTATCAGAGAATTTTCTATTGCACAGCTATCGTATTGGAGGTTTAAGCCACCATTTGTGTCTAGGGTATCAATGCAGAAAACTGATCCAAAAATATTTACCCCTGCACCTCCTCCATTTAAATCGAGGGTGCCGGAAGTCAAGACTAATCCATGCCAAACGAAGCCACCTCCAAGGACTAAATCTCCTTTTACCAGTAAAGTTCCATAACCAGTTAAATTTTGTAATTTTAATCCTTGATTATTATAAGGATTCGATGTGTCCGAGTAAAAGGTAACATAATTACTTGCATCTCCATAGTTAGTGCCGCTTTGATCGTCGGTTATTGTTATTGTGGCATTATCTTTCATTGCATTAATATACGCCGCAATATCTATGTCTAATGAACCACTTTGCGGCGTTGATGGATTTCCATCCAGTGTAGGACCACCACTTGAATCAACCTCTGCAGGACTTAAGACATAAATTGGTGGTAGGGATGGATTCGCACTACAGGTGTCAGTTCCATTGATAATTCCGGACGAACCATGCAGGTTTATATCGTCCTTCGAGTACACAGGAGCCAATATTGGGGGGCCAGGGTAATGAACCACTTCAATCTCAATTACCTTTAAACTACCGCCGCTGCTTCCATATGCCGTTATAATTTCCACAGGTTTATATTTTGCTAGTGGTGTACTTGATGTAAATTGGACGGCGGTTGTAGGTGACAACGGATCTCCGTATCCATAATAGACAATGTTCCCTTGCATTGCAACAGTGTGGGTTCCCGTGCTTCCATCATCGTCATGATAGTGGTGTGACGTAATAGTATGACCAGCTTGTTCGGCATCATATTCCCTTTTATGCCTGATTTTTACCCAGTAAGAGACGTCTGTTTGCAGACTATTTGCTACGATACTGGTATTTGTATGATTGATGGGGCTATATTGGGGAATATAATTTGTGTAGCTGGCGTTATAATTTGGATCATCTGACGTCTGCCATGTGTTTGACGTCAGTATATAAGCTGACCAATTCTCGTTTGGATTTGTAGCAGGATCACCTGCATAATTGGCGGCCGCGGAAGAGCCTATAAGGCGGGTCCTTGCCTCTTCTATACCTGCCTGCGCTGCATATAATGCCTGTACGCTGGACTTGTAATTGCTGCTTATTTTAACATCCGTGTTGGTTGTTATAACGGCAACACCTCCCACCAGCGCTAAAATAGCTATAAGCGCTAAAGCGGCAATAAGGACTATTCCACGTTCATCTGTGTATGTCGATAGTATGACAAATAGTTTTGACTGACTTTTTGAATTCATACACATGCTCCTTCTAAACGAATTTAAACCTTATCGTCCTGTGGTTTAAGTAGTTCGATAAAAAATAGTTACTTAATTACTTAGATTTTCCGGCGTTACCAGGGAAGTCAGCGTGCCATAACTATATCCAAAATTGGGGTCAGCTTTGGCGGTCCTTCCGGTTATGGTAATTCGTATCTGACGGATACCGGATGCCGTTGTGGTAGCAATGCCGTTACTGTCATAGTAAAGAAAATCACATCCGTTGATATTCTCGGCGAGCGGTTGAAATCCTCCCCCCGTATTCCTCTTGATTTGGCAAGGATACGTTGCGTCAGCAGCATTATAATAACGATATGTTATATCTTCATTTGTGCCAGTACTTGTTCCATCGCCATCGAGATCCGCCAGGATTTGGAGTAATGTTGTCGTATGAGTGCCAATTCCAACAAGGCCTGAATCAGATGGATCATACCCCGCCATCCTAATTTCCCGAACCATCATATCCATGGAGGCCCGAACATTCTGCTGCATTTCGGTAACCTGCTCCTGCATGCTGTATGATTTACACTGTACATTAAAGATGCTGACTGCCACGCCCATGAGAATCAGGCTAATTGAAAGACCAATCACTAATTCTATAAGCGTGAAACCCTGCTCCTTATTCTTCCGTGTATCCGACATTATCAGACTCCTATTTTGCAAAGATAGTTTGCAATGTTACTTTGTGCTTTGAAGTTGTAGTTCCTGGATTCCAGTATACATCGACTCTAACGGTTTTCGTATTTGTGCCTGGGATATTGTTTTGTACCAGTGCATTCAAATAATAATCACTAGAGACGGTGCTTGTTCCTGAGATATTATCGTAGTCTATCCCTTTAAAATACTCCATCTTGTCCTGTGCCAGGGTTGTTGCAGTGGTAACATCTTTGCTCTGTATATTACCCTTTATCACTGCTGTTGCTAAACTCATTACGGCAAATAACCCTATGGCAATGAGCGCAATAGCCAGTATGACTTCTATCATCAAAAAACCTTTATTATTGTATAATTTGAAGGCATTCTTCATGATTATTTCATGGTATTTAGATCATTGTTCTATTTTAACTCGGCCAGTCATAGCAATTGTTACCGTTTTTGTTCCGCTTGAATTTGTGATGGTTATGGTAGTTAAATTTGTTGCATTTCCTCTAGGATAAAAAATGAGATCGTCTGGATTACTTGAACTATATATTACATCATAATATTCGTCACGAATATCTTTTGTTATAATAGATTCGCCAGTAGTACTGGTGCCATCGTTGTTGTCATCATCCAGTATTTTATATTGATAATTGTTGGAGTATATAATCCTGAAGTTATTATTTTGGCTAATTGACTGCATCCTTGCCCACATGAGATCCCCCATGATCTGTCTGGTTGCTCCGCTCAGTCGAATTGATGGCTTCATACCAATATAAACAGGAATAGCAACTCCCGCTAAAATAGCAATTATGACAAGCACTACCAGCATCTCAATGAGGGAGAAACCCCCTTGCTTATGCAATCCCGAATATCTGTTTGTTTTCATGAGTTAATTAGCACCTAGTCCCTGCATTATCTTTATAAGAGGCACAAACATGGCTATTACGATGAAGCCAACCGTTCCACCAAGAAATACAATCATAATAGGTTCTATCAGGCTTACCATGGCCTCTACAGCCCTGTCCACTTCGTCGTCATAATTATCCGCTACCTTTGTGAGCATTTTATCCAATTCCCCCGTTTCCTCACCTACCTCAACCATATTGACTACCATTTCATTACAGATCTTTGAGGCGCGGAGAGGTTTCGCGATGTTTTCTCCGCTTCGTATGCTATTGTGGATATTATGGATGGCTTGAGCCATAGCCGCATTTCCCGTAGCGTCCTTAACAGTATTGAGGGCGTCTAGTATGGGTACACCGCTAGAAGTGAGGGTTGCAAGAGTACGAGTAAACCTGGATACCGTGGATTTATTTATAATGTTTCCGAAGATGGGCAATTTAAATTTAGTTTTGTCTATCAATAACCGTAATATTTTTATTTTTCCTGCAATTTTGTAGAGAATAAAAACTCCAAACGGTATAGAAGGGATAAATATCCATTGTGTCTTTAAAAACATGCTCATGGTAATAAGCATTTTGGTTGGTGCGGGTAGTTCCAAATTCATTTCTTCAAAGATCTTTGCAAAATTTGGAATAATGAAGATCATAAGACCGATGACAATACTGACTGCAACAACTGCAACAACCGTTGGATATATCATAGCGCTGATTATTTTTCTGACAAGCCGCTCTATCTTCTCCCGAAAATCAGCTAATCGCTGTAATATGACGTCGAGTGAGCCACTCGTCTCGCCTGCTCTCACGATATTGATATACAGTTTATCGAAGACCCTCGGATTTTTTGCAAACGCTCCGGAAAGTGTACTGCCTCCCTCGATGTCTTCAATGACCTTGTGTGTGGTTTTTTTCAGTAACCCTTTCTTCATTTGAGATGCTAGTATCATGAGACCACGTATGATAGGCAGACCTGCATCCTGAAGCGTTGCTAGTTGGCGTGTAAAAATGGTTAATTCTTTTGATTTAACTCTGCCAAAGGAGATAGATATTTCCCCACGTTTTTTACGCGGTGTATTTGTCGTTGATGTTTCATTAGATTTCTGTCGGACGTTAATTTCCTTCATACTGGTTGGAAAATAGCCTAGTCCACGTATCTTTGCAATTGCCTCATCGGATGTAGTTGCCTCAATCCTGTTTTTTACTGATTGTCCCTTGTTGTCAACGGCATTATACTGAAACACTGGCATCGTAAGGCTCCTTCTCCTTTTATTTGTACAATAAACACATACCACAAAGTTACGTTAATATTGTTTCCCTTACAACTTCCTGGATTGTTGTCAATCCGCTGTAAATTCCTTGTAATCCGCTATCTCTTAAGGTATTCATTCCATTATTTCTCGCAGCTATTCTAATTTCGTTTGTGTTTGCCTGTTCAATAATTAAACGTCGTATTTCGTTATTGATTACCATGATTTCAAATATTCCCATACGCCCTTTATAACCCGTCTTATTACAATTATTACAGCCTTTACCCCGAAAAAATGTTTTTCCTGCGACATCTGTTTTTGTAAGATTTAATTCCATCAAGGATTCTTCGGAGGGTTCGTAGTCTTCCTTACACGATACACATATCTTGCGCACTAACCTTTGACTAATAATCGCCACTACGGTGGCAGCTATCAGATACGGTTTAATGTTTATATCGATTAACCGCGTTACCGTCGTAGGGGCATCGTTTGTATGTAGGGTGCTAAAAACAAGATGTCCTGTTAACGAGGCCTGTATGGCGATTCTGGCTGATTCTTCATCACGTATCTCACCCACAAGAATAATGTCCGGGTCCTGTCGCAAAATTGCCCTTAAACAACTCGCAAAGACGACGCCGATAGATGGGTTTATCTGTACCTGAATGAGGCCGTCAATGTCATATTCCACCGGATCTTCTGTCGTAATGATTTTTGTGCCAACATCATTTAAGTAATTTAATGCAGCATATAAGGTTGTTGTTTTTCCTGAACCAGTTGGGCCTGTAACAAGGATTATTCCGTTCGGTTTATTCGATAATTGGTACATTAATTTTAATTCTTCCGAATTAAAACCTAAGGTATCCAGATTAAGCGATACAGCGGCTTTATTGAGCAGACGCATAACAATGCTTTCCCCGAATTTAGTGGGGAGCGTAGACACACGCAGATCGATATGTGCACTTCCCACGTTTAATTGAATGCGTCCATCCTGAGGCAATTTACGCTCTGAAATATCCATACCTGATATAACCTTTATTCTTGAGGCAATCGGTATCCCTAATTGTTTTGGAGGAGAAATCTTTTCATAAAGCAGGCCATCTATGCGGTACCTCACCCTGAATCCATCTTCGAAGGCTTCGAAATGGATATCACTGGCTTTGTTTATTATGGCATCTAAAAACATGAGCCCAACCCATTTCTTTACAGGAGCAGCATCTGCCATCTTCTTTAGTTCGTCAATATCAATATACTCGCCCTTAACAGACTCAGTACACGACCCATCTCTTTTAAATTCTGATAATAATTGCTCTATCGACTCGTGTTTCCTGGGATAGTATTTTTCTAAGACCCGGGCAACTGTAATTTTGCTGCAAAGTACTGGTTTTATTGCATGTTTAAGTATTAACCTTAAATCATCTATCGTTTCGAAGCTCAATGCATCTTCCTGGGCAACGGTGAGGATATTGTCTTTAATGCCTATAGGAATTATACGATATAAGTGAGCGATGGCATGGGGTATCAAATTAATAATCTCGCTTGGTATTTCAATGTTTTCTATATCAACAATCTCTAATCCCAGGTGTTCTCCTAATACCTGCATAATCTGCTTTTGAGTTACGTAATGAAGACTTTCAAGTATGTCGCCGAGAAACCCTCCTTTCTGCTTTTGTATAGCCAAGGCTTCCTGAATTTGTTCTTCAGTAACAAACCCTTTATCTTTCAATAATTGTCCAAAAAGCCTTTTCTTGGCTTCAGTCTTTAAATCTAATTTTGTTTTTTCTTGTATTTGCATAATCGTAGTATTTTTATCGTATGAATGCTTTGTCTCCGCTAATCATCCATTCCGGTAATTCTAAACACCTCTTCTAATGTGGTTTTGCCATCCTTTGCTTTTCTCAGACCATCCTCTTTCAGTGTTGTCATTCCCAGTGTCCTGGCGGCTTTTCTAATCTCATTTGTTGCAGCCACGTGATATGTCATGTCACGTAAAGTCTCATTCATATCTAACAGTTCATAAATACCCAATCTGCCCTGATATCCAATATTATTGCAATGCCTGCAGCCCTTCCCTTTATAAAATACGGCTTCTTTCAAAGCTTCTGCATCAAATCCCATTTCTGATAATTGCTCTGTCGTATAGGCAACGGGTTCCTTGCACAGAGAACAAATCTTTCTAACCAGGCGTTGGGCCATAATACCCTGCAAAGAAGTGGCAACAAGGAAGGGTTTTATTCCCATATCAATAAGTCTCGTAATGGCTGAAGGTGCATCATTTGTATGAAGGGTACTAAGGACAAGGTGTCCGGTTAAGGCAGCAGTAATGGCAGTATCCGCTGTCTCAGCATCGCGAATCTCTCCTACAAGAATAATATTAGGATCCTGACGGAGCATAGTTCTTAAGATCGCAGGAAAACTATACCCGATCTTTTCATTCACCTCGCCCTGGTTGACCCCGGGAAGTGTATACTCCACGGGGTCTTCTGCAGTAATAATTTTTGTATCGGTTTTATTGAGATCATGAATGGTGGCATACAGGGTAGTCGTTTTACCGCTTCCCGTAGGACCGGTAATAAGCAATATGCCATTTGGTCTCTTGATGATAGAGTGAAAACGTTTGTCATCGTTTTCATAAAATCCCAGATTTTTCAGACTCATCAGTATCGCCGATTTTTCAAGGAGACGCATGACAACGCTTTCTCCATAAATAGAAGGTAAACACGATACGCGGATATCCAACTCTTTCCCTGCATTTTTCAGGCTAATACTACCATCTTGAGGTCTTCTCTTTTCTGCAATATCAATGTTTGCCAATATTTTAATTCGGGAAATAATAGAATCCTGAAGATGTTTGGGAAGAACGTCCACCTCCTGACATACACCATCGATACGGTATCGGATACGCAATCTATTTGAAAGAGGCTCTACATGGATATCACTGGCGCGGCAGGAAACTGCTTTGTTGATAATCAAAGAAACGAGTTGAATAACTGGGCCTTCATCTTCCGCTTCTACAGCTTTCGCTCCTGCCTGTGGCATGTGCATTTGTTCACCATCTACCTTACGTACAGGTGTTTCACGGGCAGTAAACTCTTTCAGTAGGGTATCCACCGTTTCAGAAGGTTCCTGATCAAAATATTTATGAATAATATTCTTTATGTTTTCCTGTGTGGTAAGGACACATTTAATATCCGCGTTTAACAGAAAGCGCAGGTTGTCTAAAAATCCAAGATCGGGCGGACTACTTACGGCAATGGTGATATCGCCATTATTTTTTGATATCGGTACTATCCCATGTTTTTTTATAAGCGGTAGGGGCAATAAACGCATCACTTCGGGAGGAATATGGGCTTTATCCATATCAATTACCGGTAAATCATATTGTGCAGCCAGACACCGAATAATTTCAGAGTGAGTCGAATATCCGAGTTTAACAAGAACACTTTCCAGTGAAATGTTTTCTTTGTTTTGGACCTCTTTGGCCTTATTCAGTTGTTCCGGATTGATGATGCCGCTATTCAGTAAGGCATCTTCTATTCGATATAATGAATTATTCATGTTAAATTTTCTTGAAATATCCTATGTGTGCATATAAAATTCGCCATAGTGCAGGTATGAGTTAAAACGAACAGGCACAAAATAAATTATTTGTAGAGTAATACTATGCCGTTTATTTCGTATTATCGACATACGGCTAAAATACTTTAGACTAAACTATTGTCATAACTTATTAAACATTGCAGTTTTAAAACCTTTTTTACATGAAACTATTAAAGCGTACATTAGAGCATATAGAAGATGTTTTGATAGACCCCCTGGGTGATATTCAGACAAAATTTAGGGGATTTGCCATACCACGAGGGAGCCTGGGACGGCTGGAAGAGTTAGCAACACTATATGCATCAATAAAGGGTAGCGTTATCAGTAAAATCGCACATAAAAAGATATTTACCATGGCAGGGGACCACGGCGTAGTGGAAGAAGGTGTCAGCGCTTTCCCGCAACAAGTTACAGGACAAATGGTGCAAAATTTTATAGAAGGGGGGGCAGCTATCAATGTCCTGGCACGCCATACTGGTGCAAAGGTGATTGTGGTCGATTGCGGGGTTGCATCATATCTGAAGGTGCATCCGCTTTTAAAGATAAAGAAGATCGGACTTGGTACAAATAATATGGCGGTAGGACCTGCAATGTCAAGGGAATCGGCTATTCAGTCCATCGAAGCCGGCATTGAATTAATTGAGGAAGAACTTGAAGAAGGAATTGATATTGTCGGCACAGGCGACATGGGAATTGCCAATACGACACCGAGCAGTGCGATACTCTCTGTTTTAGGCAGGATAGATGTTGTTTCGGCAACAGGCTGTGGTACAGGATTAGATGAAGAATCAATACAGAGAAAAATTCGTGTGATAAAAAAAGCAATCGATGTAAATCAACCCAATCCAAATGATGCAATAGATGTGTTAGCAAAGATTGGCGGGTATGAGATTGGAGGTCTTGCCGGTTTATGTTTAGGCGCTGCTCGCTACCGTATTCCAGTAGTTCTTGATGGCTTTATTTCTACAGCAGGCGCTTTAATAGCCCATGCGATAGAACCTAAAGTAAACAAATATCTAATAGCCTCCCATGTATCTGCAGAAAAGGGGCACAGAGTCATGTTAAGCCTGCTGAACAAAGTTCCCTTGTTAGATTTAAACATGAGGTTAGGTGAAGGAACTGGCGCAGCACTAGGTATAAGCCTGGTAGAAGCAGGAGTAAAATTATTACATGAAATGGCCACATTTCATGAAGCAGGGGTATCAAAACCATACAAACATAAAGAAGGATAAACGATAGTTAATAACGTATCTTTTAACGATTACATGTTTGCCTCGTACCGGGGTCGTGACTCACATAAAAGATAAATTGTCATCGGAATGTGCCTTTTTCAGGTCATGTGTTCAGCAACTTTACCATTTCAGTAATACTTTCCTTAGCATCGCCAAAAATCATCAGAGTTTTCGGGTTATAAAACAATTTGTTGTCCATACCTGAAAAACCAGGCTTCAGACTCCTCTTACACACGATTACTGCTCTGGCTTTGTCTGCATTGAGGATTTGCATATCGTACAGGGGGCAATTTTTAACCGTACATGCGGCGCGATTAATAATATCGTTAGCGCCAACAACCAATGCAACATCGGTATTTTGAAAATCATCATTTATCGTATCCAGGTCAAAAAGAAGTTCATGTGGCACGTGTGCCTCTGTCAGCAGGGTGTTCATATGCTCAGGCATGCGCCCCGCAAGAGGATGTATTGCGTAACGGACACGAGCACCTTTCTTAATGAGTGCCTTTTCCAATGTATGGAGAATGTATTGTGCCTGAGCAACTGCAAGACCGTGACCGGGAATAATAATAATTGATTGCGCGTCATCAAGAATCATCACTGCATCTTCTGGTGTGTATGCTATGACCCTTGGCTTTTCAATTTTCTTGTTATCTTCTAAAACATTTACTTTAGCCGTTTCAAGTGCGCCGTCTATCGAAGAGCGGTATAGGGCTTTGCATTTAATAAGGGTTAATATAATACCTAAAACACCGATGGCCGTACCGCTGAGAAAGAGAATGTTGTTAGAAACGATAAACCCTGAAGCGGCAGCAGCCAAGCCAGAGTATGAGATCAGCAAAGACGTGACCACCGGCATATTGGCGCCGCCAATCGGAACAACAATCAGTACTCCTAGCGCTGAAGAAACAACAAAAAAACCCATGAGATATACTCCGCTGGTCTGACTCACTGAAATTATAACACAAAAAATGATGCAAAAAGTGAATAGGAGTAAATGAAACGAATGTTTTATCTCGAAAACAGCCGGTGCTGACTTGAAAAAGTTCTGTAATTTGGCGTATACAACAAGGCTACCAGTTAGCAGCACAATACCAATAAGCAAACCAAGTACTATGGAAATGATGATGGTAAATTGTAGCTCAGTTACCATGTGATAGTATTCTGCCACTGCAACAAAAACTGTCGCCCCTCCACCGAGCCCGTTGTAAAACGCTACCATCTGAGGCACAGCAGACAGCTTAGCCTTTTTGACAGTAACGACACTAATTGTGCTTCCGATGAAACTACTCGCAATAATAAAACTGAAGTCATGTATCTTTCTGTCAAAAAGTGTGATCATGATAGAAATGAGTATTGCAGTCATGGCAAGTATGTTGCCACGGTATGAAGTTTTTGGTGAACTGATTTCATTAACACCAAAGACAAACAGCACTAAGGAAAGAATATAGACAATGGTAATCATAATTTTATACTCTTTCGTTACTCTATAAAAATTCGTCCTTATTGATACACAATAAACGATTTTTATCAATCGCTTTATATCAGTCTCTGGGATTCAATTACACCCGCCTGCAAATCAGAAGAGAAAAATATTATTGATCGTAATAATAACAAAATCACGAGTTTCATTTCAACCATTGACCACATATATAACGAATAATTTGATTTTTGAGATTTTATTGACGTTGCGTAAAGATTTTTAAAGTGATATAATTGAAAAATGTAAGTATCTGAAATAAGGATACAAAATATCATAAATGTCTGCAGATAATTACTTTTAAATATCGCAGCGTAGTGACTGACAATCTGCGTTTGTTGTGTGTCCAACAGTAAAATTTCTGTACAGGCAAAATATAATTCTTCAGAAAGGAGTCAACGTGTCGAAGAAAGAGTGGAGCATCCCACCGGCAATGCAGATCGACCCCAAGAAGACCTATCGTGCAACAATTGAGACCAATAGGGGCACAATTGAGATAGAGTTCTTTCCCAAAAATGCACCAAAAACCGTTAATAATTTTGTCTTTCTAACCCGGGAGGGCTTTTATGATGGTGTATCATTCCACAGGGTAATCAGCAACTTTATGATCCAGGGAGGAGACCCCACCGGTACGGGAAGGGGGGGGCCTGGATACAGGTTCGAAGACGAAATAAAAGGGAATCCACTGACCCATGACACAGGTGTGATTTCAATGGCCAATGCCGGTCCAAACACGAACGGAAGTCAATTCTTTATCACACATTCGCCCCAGCCTCATCTCAATGGCATGCATACGGTCTTTGGCAAAGTAATCAGCGGTCAGGATGTCGTAAATGCAATTCGTCAAGGCGATACAATGACAAAGGTAACGATTAGTGAGAGCGAAAAGACTTTGAGCTGACAATGAGCACGAGTACCATGATTCATCAAATACACTAAAGCTGTTTTTCCGTTTTGATCATTGAATGGGGAGAAATCAAGAGACGTGATTAAGGTCACACGCACTATTGCAATTGACGAGGGCGAAATTCATCTGGAATTCGTCCGTGCTTCTGGCCCGGGTGGACAAAATGTCAACAAGGTAGCCACAGCTGTACAGCTCCGTTTCAATGTACGTAATTCTCCCTCTCTTTCTGATGATATTCGTGAACGTTTAGTTCGTCTTTCCGGCAGGCGTATTACCGAAGAAGGCGTACTTATTATCGATGCCAGGCGTTTCAGGACACAAGACCGAAATCGTCTGGATGCAATCGACCGTCTTGTCGAATTGCTCCGTAAGGCAGCCGAAAAGCCAAAAACCCGTAGGCAAACGCGGCCCACGCTGGCGTCGAAAAAGCGCCGTTTTGAATCGAAACATCATAGGGGTAAGACAAAACGCATGAGAAGGTCTGTTCTGCGTTCTGAGGAGTAGATTGATATTTATCGGACGTGTTGGTGATACACATCATGGGTGAGTTGAGCGAGTTCACTATCCCGGTACGGTTGTTTCTTAAAGCATATCCGTGGCGACGGATTGATCCGGTTCCATGGGTGCCGCTGAGCAAACCGCTTAGCGAATGTCGTTTAGCCCTGGTTTCCAGCGCGGGTTTCGTAATCCATGATCAGGTACCTTTCGATGAGTCCGTCCGTGGGGGTGATCCGAGTTTTCGCGAAATCCAGAATAATGTTGATGTTGCAGCTTTGGTCGACACCCACCGAAGCGAATCTTTTGATCACTCTGGGATGCGCCGGGATCCAAACCTTGCCTTCCCAATCGACCGGGCGAATGAACTGGCGAAGACGGGACGCATAGGTTCAATAAATCACCGGCACTTTTCCTTTATGGGCTCGATCACAGCACCAGGACGTTTGGTACAATACACGGCACCCGCCGCAGCACGATTGCTGGTCGCTGACGGTGTCGATGTGGTTTTCCTGGTTCCGGTCTGACCGATGTGCAACCAGACCGTGGGTCTGATAGCTGCGGAACTGGAACGGCAGGGAATTGCGACGGTAGCAATACAATTGCTACGAGAGGTTGCAGAACGTGTACGTCCACCACGCGCCTTGTTTGTGCCATTTCGCCACGGCTATCCTCTGGACACATCAGAAAATCCAAAACGTCAACATGCAGTGCTAGAGGCCGCTTTACAACTGCTTGAGGAACCGTCAAGCAAACCACCTGTTCTGATTGATTTTCAACCGGGTAAAGGATGATTTTATTGGCGGGATTAAATAGACTTATGAAGACTTATTTACTTATCATGGGTTTTTTATTTTCAAGTATCTTGCTTGTCTGCAATAAAGCCAAAACCATTGAAAAGCAAACAGGAACAACGACAGAAAGTAACTCCACGAGTTTTGATCAGAAAGGGAGGAACATGTCTGAAAAAATAATCAAAAGTGATGGTGAATGGCAACGACTCCTTACACCGGAACAATATAAGATCACTCGAAAAAAAGGTACAGAACCACCCTTCACAGGCAAATACAACAATTTTAAAGAAAAAGGGATATTTCAATGTGCGTGTTGTAGCAATGATTTATTCAGGTCGGAAGCAAAATTTGATTCCGGAACAGGTTGGCCAAGTTTTTGGGAGCCGATTTCAGCACAAAACATTAAAACAACTACGGACGCAAGCTATGGTATGATAAGAACCGAAGTTACCTGCAACCGGTGTGATGCGCATCTTGGACATGTATTCAATGATGGTCCACCGCCAACTGGGCTCAGATATTGCATCAATTCTGCTGCACTGACGTTTACGAAGAGGGAAGGGGAATAGTATTACCTAGCATAGCGTAGCTACAACCAAAAATAGTTTCTTGGCATTGAATAACAAATACTGCCTTTGTATTTTAGCACATTCGAAATTCAAATATCGAAACAAGATTGTTATTGCGGTTTAAAATTGAACTTCTGTCCCCCTACCGCCGCCTCATACATTAAACCAATTTTCGACAGGGTAAAGATTGCTACGCCATGGTTATAATCAGCATCAGTAGAAACGCCAGCAGTTGAAGCAACTGCAGAGGCTTGAGCGCCGGGTTTAAAGGTTCCTTCCTTGAAATCTTCAAGGGTTTCTTTGTCTTTAAAAAATATAATTTCACTGTATGTTTGTCCGCCAAACTGTAAGCCAAGAGTCACCTGTGTCATGCTTGCAGTGCCAATAAAATTATCTTTCTCGTACACTTCACCAGTTCCATGGGCTGCACCAATACCGAAACCGCCTTTTGTAATAGCCGGGAATACCGCATAACCATAGGCTTTTTCAAAATAGTCTGTTAATTGTGGGTAGTGAATTTTAAAGTTCTTGACAACTTCTTCAACCATCGTATGCAATGACTGTTTCCCTTTTATCGGTGAAACTTTTACTGGTTCATCTTCTGCCGATGGTTTCCAGCCTGCGTAACCAGATACAATGAGTAGTGAATGAGTGCTCATAATAAAAAATACAATGATGCAGCGTTTTTTCATAAGGGTACATCCTTTCTTCTTGTTGATAAAAGTTTAATGTCTTAGAGTTTCGAAAATCTTCGGAAATTCTGAAAACTAAGAATTAATATTTCGTTCTTTTCACGATCAGAACTGACATGTATCCCCTTCCACTGCCTTTTAATGATACAAGATCACATGTAAGACAGGCGTCTCTTTGCCCGATATAAGAGGCGAATAAGGCATTTTCAGAGAGTTGCATCTCTTCGAGTAGATGAATCACCTCGTCCAGCTTCTTGGCTACCTTCATCATAACCACCGTATCGAATGCTTCTAAGATAGGACGTAATTCCGTAATGTCTTTTGGTACGGGAATTACTGCCAGTCGCTCATCACCCGTCAATAAAGGAAAATTGGCCACACATGCAGCGGCATTATATGAAGTAATACCAGGGATTGTGTGTATGGCGTGTTCTGGCAGCATAGTGTTCAGTTGGCGCAATAAATAAATATAGGTACTGAAGGTCATGGGATCCCCCAGGGTTAGATAAGCAACATCATATCCTTTTGTGACTTCAGCATGAATCTCTTCAGCCGCTTTGAGCCAGGCGGCATTCAGTATAGATTTATCCTTTGTCATGGGGTAGACCTGTTCGATTACCCTTTTCTCTTTTACATGATCCTTAACGATCTCCAATGCAAGACTGTCTTCTTTGGCGTCAGACTTTGGAACATAGATGCAATCCATCCTTTGAATGGTGTGAATCGCCTTCATCGTGAGGAGTTCTGGGTCGCCGGGGCCCAATCCAATACCATAGAAGTTACCTGGGTTCATTTTTAATATTTTTTTATAATTACTACAGATGCACCATTTGTTTTTAAATGTACTGCAGAGACTAAATCTGTCTCACGGATGGTTTCTTCCGGAAGGGAAAGATTTTCACACACAAACATCTGCCTTTCCTGAATTCCACTTTTTAATAAGTGACGGGCAATAACGGCAGGGGTATTTTCGTGGTCTGTCAGGATTCCAACCTTGCTATATTCCCTGACCTTTTTAATGAGCTGCATATATTCGTTATTTCTTCCGTGCAAACTCATGAAGCAGGCGTCGTCCCAACTTTCACCAACAGCTGCAAAGGCAAGTTGCATGCTGCTGATACCCGGTATGATTATACAAGATTCGCGTCCCATCTTCTTTACAATCATCTTGGTATAACTGAAGAAACACGGGTCACCACTCACCAGGACAACAACCTGTTTCTTAGAACTCCAGTCGGCAATCCTATTTACCATAACACGGTAATTCTTCTCCAGGACTATTTTTTCGGCATCCACACCAGGAAAGAGTTTCAATAATCGCCTGCTTCCCACAAGGATGTCAGCCTTTTTGATGTTGTAAAGGGCCTTCGGTGAAATATAAGCCTTTAACCCTGGCCCACAACCT
>JAUQXU010000148.1 GCA_030837935.1 Candidatus Brocadia sp. | reverse complement strand
AATAGATAAATAAGCGCTTCTTCCTGTTTTTATGTTCGTAGTATCTTTGTTTCTATTCTGTAAAAATTCTGTGTCAAAAACCATGCGCAGGATAATTTCTTTATATACGTCTTTTACAAATAAAGTCGTAGCTCCTTTTTTAACCATTAAAAAAGCGGGTGGCATTTTATATATATCCGGCATAATGGGTATTATTTGTTAAGGATAAGCGCCATTATCAGCGGTCAGTTTTTCTGGTAACAATATATGGTCTATCCTGATAATCGTCCAAAATACTTTTACGCGTCATTTCAGAACAAATACGAAAAGGGAAACACACCATTCATCAATATCTCTTCATCTCATTACATACGTTTGACAACGTAACGACAGCCGCTGAAACTCAAAATAATTATATATCGGCACGGAAACTAATACAAACGCAAATTGGATTGTTATTGAAAATGGGTTTTATAAAGATTATATTAATTTAAATGCTTAATATAAAGTCTGTTAGAGTTTCAAAGATGAAAAAACGATTCGATAATCCAAAGAATATCTTGATTGTTCGGTTGGGTGCAATGGGTGACATTGTCCATGTTATACCGGCCGTGGATAATTTGAGAATGACATTCCCTGCCGCCCGTATTGCATGGCTTGTAGAAGACAAAAATAAAGATTTGGTTGAGGGACTTCCGGGAATAGATGAGGTTATTGTCTTTCCCCGAAAACAATGGCAGCGGTACCTTAAATATCCACAAAAATATTTTAAGCTAATTTGTGAAGTATGGATATTTTTTAGAAAATTAAGGGGTAAAGGATATACTATCGCTTTGGATTTTCAGGGTAATTTTAAAAGTGGTTTATTAACCTATCTAAGTAATACAAGGACAAGGATTGGGTTCTCTAAAGGGTATTGTAAGGAATTTAATTTTATCTTTTCTAATTTACAGATTACACCACACCAAGACAAGATGCATAGGATTGATAAATATTTAACTCTTCTGCAGGCATTGGGTATAAAGGCTCACTATCAAAGGCCTGTATTTGTGATTCCGGATACTGATCGCCTTTATATAGATGAATTTATTCGTACGAATAACCTGGATCAAAGACCTCTGGCAATAATTCATCCTGGGACTAGCTTGTTTGGGAAATATAAGCGTTGGCCTCCTAAATATTATGCCCACCTTGCGGATCGGTTGATACAGGAACTCGATTACTCGGTTGTCTTCACCTGGGGTGCGCCGGAGTATAAGCTTGTAGAAGAAATTTTATCTTTCATGCATTATCAGGCTGCGATTGCATGCAAGACATCATCGATAAAACAGTTGATATCATTGCTGCAGCGGGCGCACCTTTTTATCGGCGGAGATACGGGCCCCACACATATTGCATCAGGTATTGGAATTCCCACAATAGCAATTTTTGGTCCCAAGGATCCTGTTGTCTATGCACCTTACGGCAAAAATTCTGCAGTTGTAAAAAAGGATATACCCTGCAGCCCGTGCAAAAAACGAAGTTGTGATCATGTTACATGTGTTAATTCTGTTGCGCCGGAAGATGTCTTTCATGCTGTATGTAAGTTGAATTAGATTTGATCTTCCTAAACATCATGAATGTTTTTTTGTCATCCTGCCGGAGCAAACCGAGGAGTATTTTCTCATGAAAATTCAGGACGTGAAAATGGAAAAGAAGTTTGACTTTTCAAATATCGATTGCTATGATAACCCTTCTTTACTTTTTGCCAAAATTAAAAAAGGAGTTCGTTAATTGTGGAATCCGCAGGTATATTTGACTCAATAAAAGTGCTTATGGATGAGGTTGAAACCCGATTCTATAAGGAACTTCAACCAAGGAGCAATTCATTAGCTGATCTTATTGCACACATTGGTAAATACAAAGGGAAAAGATTACGCCCTGCCTTGGTATTATTATCAGGCAAATGTGTGGGTGATATAGTGCCCCAGCACATAGAACTTGCTGTAGTAGTAGAAATGGTACATACTGCAACCCTAGTTCATGATGATATCATTGATGAGGCTACTATGAGGAGACATGTTGAAAGTGTAAATTCAAAGTGGGGGAGAGAAATATCCATTCTATTTGGTGATTATCTGTTCTCGAGAGGATTTACGATACTTTCTACCCTGGATTCTCAAATTGCAACTCTCTTGCTTTCTCAGACCGTCAATATCATGTCTGAAGGTGAGCTTATTCAGCTTCAAAGACGGTATGATCTTGGACTGAGTGAAAACGATTACTTTGATATTATAGAACGAAAAACAGCTTCTCTTTGTGCCGCCAGTTGTCGTTTGGGGGCGACGTTTGCCGGGGCCAACCGCAAGGTATCAGATATGTTATTTAATTATGGCTTAAAGGTAGGTATTGCTTTTCAGATCGTGGATGATTGCCTCGACGTTATGGGAACTGAAGAGGAGATTGGAAAATCGTTAAACACCGACATTCAGAAGGGAAAACTTACGTTACCCCTTAT
>JAUQXU010000147.1 GCA_030837935.1 Candidatus Brocadia sp. | reverse complement strand
TTGCAAAACAGGGACTGATTTCAGTAAAGGAGCTATGGGTTGCGATACATTATCCACAATGAACCGCCGGATGCGGAGCCGCATGTCCGGTGGTGTGGGGATTGGGAGGCGTTAATCTACGACCTCCCGATTACCCGATTGTGCGTTATCTTTTCATTTTTTCTATTGGCTGGAGGCAAAACAGCTTGCTGACAGAAGGCGCACTTGCATTAAGTAACCTTTCCATTTACAAAATTATTAACAATTTCCTCAAGGATAGATTTCTGTATTTCAAAAAAATCGAATATTACAAATAAAGGTGTTGTAATTTGTTGAACGAGATCGACCAAATCTGGTTCAACCTTTTCTATTGTAGTATCAACTTCGGCATAAACCTCATCCTCACGGTCATTGCCATACAAGCGAAATAACCGCCGATTAGGGGTTGCACTAATATTACGACCTTTTAGTCCACCATGCCGGAAACCGATTATGAGTCGGGAATCCGGCTGTACATTTAAACTCCTGCATAGGCGCACCGCATAAAGGAAACCTTCTGTTATTCGGACTATTCTTGTATTAAAAAAAATGGAATTAGGCTCTTGGGTGTCTTCAAAAAGACTTTGTAGAAAGTAATATGAACCATCTTTTCTGATCGCCCAATAATCATACCTTTTATCCTTTGTACTTATTTCAGCAACGATACCATCAGCTTTTGCCTTGGGCCGAAACTCTTCCACGTTGGTCATGATCACTCCAATAGGCCAACCGAAAGTATTTATCTCCGAAGAACGCGCTGCCTGCAATAGATGGGCTTGCGAAACATTTATTTTAGAATCAGGCAACGTCATTATCATCTCCATATATCCTGTATTGCCTGTTTTCTTAAGCCCAGTCGTCGCTAGTTCTCTATTTTTGGCTATCCACTCTTCGTCCCAGGTAGGTGCAAACGAGCCTGATTCAGAGAAAGAGGGCAATGTCGCTAAGCGTCTCTTGATTCGTTTCTCAAGTTCCTCTCTGAATTCGATAAGGTTCTTGGGATCCCAAAACAGGATATCATAGCCGCTTAAATCAAAATGGATTTTGGGACCGCCCTTGATGTAATTTGGACTGTCATGATTATGGTCTTCACGTGCTGTCAATATTAAATTCCTGAATTTATCTAAGCCCATAGCGTAGCCAATTTCCAAATAGCAATTGGGACGTTCATTCGTGAGATCAGCAATAATGATGTCAGACTCTGAGATAAAGTTAACAATCTCACTCTTTAACAGCCGCCCCTCGTTATGTTTGTCCACGCGTTTTGGATCGAGACCAGCATTCTTTGATGCAGGAACAAATACCTCAGTGAAAACATTGTCTAGATCAGTGTTCCCGATTTGCATAATAATGAAGGATTGTTTCAATTTTATTGTTCCTCAAAAATAATTGCGCCTCAGATAATTATAGTGTTAATGCAGTTGTTTTTGAATTCGTGCTCTCGTACAACGGCGGAATTGAACAATGCTCGAACGACTTGCCGCGCCGCGTTAGCGGCGCGAACAATGTTATTTACAAATTTTCTTTAATTTGACAAAAGGTACAGCGTAAGTCAAGGAATAATTGATATGTAAAATTCTGGTGATGTATAGATAATGGAACTTTAAGAGTGGCTAATAAAATGAT
Source organism: Candidatus Brocadia sp. (assembly GCA_030837935.1). Lineage (GTDB taxonomy): Bacteria > Planctomycetota > Brocadiia > Brocadiales > Brocadiaceae > Brocadia. The sequence goes on along the minus strand of JAUQXU010000147.1, from coordinate 729 downwards.
TGTTCAAAACTAAGAGAGACAGAAGGAACTACAGCTAAAAATAGCTACTAATCTTCTTATCGAAAAGGCCAAATCAACAAAGAATGAAATACGATTTGACTGCACAGAAATGCCATGAAAAATTACAAATAAGTACACTGTGGTTCGTTTTTTTGTTTTTTCTCCCTGCCACCATTTCCACCCGATTGTTTTAACTGTTGAGTATTCTTACCTTTAAAAAACTTCATAGATTTTTTCCCTTTGAAAAACATGTTTGGAATACCATTTGTATTGTCAGACCAAAAGGCATGTAGAGGAGGCAAGGAACTCGAATCCTTGTTGAATAATTTCATCGTATAAAATCTTTTGTTCGTTATCATACAAGGGGCGTAACCCGTTTAGATACCTGTTCCCGTTTATTTCAATAAATATCCTGACAGGAGCAAAATATGAGAAAGTTTATTTTATGCGCGAATATGCTTGTTCTTCTTTTTTTTCTGGCAACAACCCTGATGGCAGATGTAGTTACGGTTTTTGAACACACCTATGTGCGCAAGACCGGATTACCCATCACGCAGACAGACACATTCCCCGGCATTAAAGGCCTCACTACTATACGGGTGACCAATGGCGGTCTTGAGGAAGCAGACAGCGAGAAGGTAAGCAGTGCAGATATTGTATTAAATGAGGAGACCATCATCGACTCATCCAATTTTAATCAAAATGTGGAGGTAGTAGACGCAGAGAAGA
>JAUQXU010000146.1 GCA_030837935.1 Candidatus Brocadia sp. | reverse complement strand
CAGCACCCGGAGAAAGGGTGTCGTCATTAAATACCCGTAAAGTGCCAAATTGCATATATCCAGGATCGTCGTACTCGTCAAAAGAAAAATGCCAGCGGCCGTGAAATGCGCCACCCTGGATATCCCCTGCTGCCTGATAAATATCTTCCGGTTTTCTGATTGTTATCATAGGTATTTTTCCTTTTTGGTTAAAGATACCATGAAATGTCCATGTTTACAAGGGAGAAGAGCTCCTGTATCAAAGGGGATTATGTCTGTAAAAGTGAAAAGCCCATGAATGCCAAAAGATTCAGATTATTCATTCTCAAGGGAAAATACCAGGAAATGTTGCCTTGATAAAAAGCCGAATTCGTGTTGAAGGTGATAGCCGGCTGCCGCTAATTCCTTTTTTATCACCTCGCTTGCCGTGAAGTGTGGCAAAATCTTTTGAAACCACCCTTTGCCATTGAAGTCAATGATAGCAATGCGACCACCTGGCCGGAGGTATCTTTGGGCTTGAGTAAAATAGGCCACTCGATCTTTAAAGTGATGATACGTATTGCAGGTGAATATCAAGTCTACCCCATCTCCCGGAATGAGTGGGTCATGGTACTGACCCAGAATGACCTCGATATTCCGGTATCCTCTTTTTCTCATATGCTTCTCTACATAGGTATTCATTCCAGGATCAACATCAACGGCATATACCATACCGGCTGGACCAACTGCATCCGCCAGGCGGAAGGTAAAGTAGCCGCTACCGGAACCAAGGTCAGCGATATGCTGTCCGGGCTGTATCTCAAGGGCACGGATTACCTGTTCCGGATGTTGCCAGCCATCCCGCCAGAACCCCTCGTATGCAAAACGCCTGAGGCTCGTACAGTAAACGCCACAAGTCACAAGGAGAAAGAAAATTATAGACAAAAGTACGCGGCTTTTCCCATGTATCGTAGATTGTCTTGCGTAGCATTTTATTTTGGCTGTCATATCAAGCGATTTTTAAAACACAAGATGATTATATCGGGACGTATAACCTAAATTCTGTAATGGGATACAGATTAACACAGATAAGAACAGTACATTTTACTAATTGGAGATATGGTGAGGTTAGAATTGGCGGGAAGAATCTGACATATCGCTAAGAAATTTGTGTTAAAAACCGCGAAGCACCTGATCCATATAACAACAAATCCTGAGACTTAAGTCTCAGGATTTGTTGTGGAATGTTAGCTTTTCGCAACGCTCGTTATCGGAGGTTGGATAACTTTTTCCTCTTTTGTTTTAGAATCTTCTTTTGCGGTAGCTGCCTTTATCATTGAAAGTATCATGTTAACAAAAATAAAGCCCCATGCAGCAAACGCAGCATAGATAAAATATTTTGATATATTAGCGATAAATGGCATCTGAATGGCCTGCGAAAGCCTTATTGTGCATGCGGTGTACATACCCAAAGGGAAGACCATTGCCCAGTAAAGGGGACTGTATTTAAACTGGGTTTTATTAATGACGTATTTCCATATCCCAATAATTATCAAAAATGGTATCCACCATGTGCCGAATGACCAGAAAAACAAGGTAAATCCTTTTGTGAATCCCAAAAAATCCGCAAACGGCCCTTCTACCTTAGGAATATTTATGCACAAAATTGAACCTGCCAGCGTCGTGATGGCAAGGGCACCCATATTAATCCAATAAGGGGGTACCAATGCGTCAGGAGACACCTTAAAAAACACAAGACGGTAAATAATGAGGGTAATAAAGACCATATACAGAAATGAGCCAATCATCCACCACACAAAGGAAGAAAATATCACAAAAGTACCATAACTCCCGAATTTCGGCGCAAGTAAGGCACCCAAAACTGCCAGTGATTGCGTCCCTACCGTCGCAGTCAGCCAGCCTCCGTGCATTACAACTTCAATCCTCTGATCACATTTGATAAATAGGATACTAAAAGTGGATAGTGAAACAACTGTCCAAAGAAAAATGCCAAAATACCAAAATATCTTTGCAACTTCAGGTTGATTTACTACGCTGACAAACTGGGCTCCCAGTACATTCGTACCTGCAACAGTGGTAAAAAAGACAAGGCTTAGTCTTGGGTTGGAAATATCTTTGTAAAGATTATCCCAAAACATCCTTGCCCGCAATATTTGTAATGATAAAATAACGGTATATGCAAAGATGTTGAGAAAAAAAAGCACGTAAGCAATACCACTAAAACCAAGCAGATTAGATGCAATGGAAATTATTCCGGTAGACATCACCATTGCAAAATAGGCTGGATGAAATGTCTTGATTGTATTTCTTATAACACCCATTTTATTACTATTTCTCCTTGTTAAAAATTTATATATACACAAGTACGTTAAAATTATACCTTTATTATAAATGATTTTTCAATTAAATAAATGAGATTGATGCATTGTTCTGAATTAACATCATCGTTGACTCAAAGGAAAGGAAATGCGTGCGCCTTTGGGACAACCGGTTTTTTTCTTACTTTAGATTATTTTTCAAATCCTCTATAGCATCTTTGACTTCTTCTCCATCGGGGGCATTGGGGTTAAGTTTTATGTAGGCCAGGTAATCGTTCAGCGCATGCTGAATTTTACCCAGTTTTTTAAAGGTATTTCCACGATGGAGATAGGCAAAAGGATTGTAGGGAAAGAGGTCAATAGAGGTGTTAAAGTCAACAAGGGCTTCTTCGGGTTTTTCCAACTGGTTTTTGATTTGACCTCGTTCAAAATACACACCAGCCATCCGGGGACTCAATTCTAATACCCTGCCATAGTCCTCCAGAGACTTTTCTATATCTCCCTTCCCGCGGTACGCCTTAGCCCTAATATAATAGGCAAAAGCATTGTTTGGTATAAATTTTATGAAGGTTGTTATGTCTGCAATAGCCTCGTCAAAGCGTTGCGCATCAGCATGAATAATGCCTCTTTTCATATAAATTTCAGTATTATTGGGATCGAGTTCCAGAGCTTTGTCGAAATCTGCCAGGGCTTTTTCTGATTCACCCGATTCGGCGTAAGCGAGGCCGCGATGGGCATACGCGGCTGAAAATTTCGGGTCTAAAGATATGGCATTGTTCAGGTCTTCGATGGTCAAATCTGCCCTGCCTACCATTTTAAAGGCAATACCGCGGTTATAATAAGACAAGATCGAATTGGGGTCGAGGGATAATGCCTTGCTATAATCCATAATGGCCTTATCGATGATCTCCATTGAGGCATAAGCGGAACCACGATTGTAATAGGTTGGTGCATAGTCAGGATTCAGTACGATGGCTCTGTTATAATCGTCTAATGCACGATCAATATCCTTCAACCTTTCATAAATTACACCACGGTTACAATAGGCTGCAGCATCATTCCCATGCAATTCGATGGCGTGGTTTACATCTTTTAATGCGGCATTAATATTACCTTTCTCTTTTTGTATTATGGAACGGTTCAGGTAAATGTTAGCAATTACCTCATTTGTGGTAAGATTTTTGAGATAATATCCATTCTTGATACTTGTTTGTGAAATGCGTTTTCCTGGCATATTTACATAGTAGCTGTCTGGTGTAGCCATGCCTTCATAACCTGTCTCAATATTTTTACGAAAATCCCCATCGTCATACCGCAGAAAAACATGATCTGGTACGCTCACCCCATAAATGGGTAAGTGTAAACCTTCTGCTATGCAGAGATAGAGAATGGTCAGCCCTACGCAGTTGCCAATCTTTGTATCCAATACCCTGTTGAGGGATATAGAGTCGAGATCACCCGTTTGTACATATTGAAATTGGAGTTCATTAAAAACTACAAGATTGATGGTTTTGATAATCTGTTCCGGCTCTGTTTCGTCACCGAGACTTGTCTTGATATTTTTAACCATGCCATCCAGCTTTTTAAGATACTTGTCGATGTCTATTTCAGGGTAGGATTCTTGTGCAATTTCAAGGGCGGTTCGCGCAAGATTTGCTCCTTGTGTATTGATTTCCCAGTTTGTGTTTGATTGTGAAACATCCGCAGACACATGGAATAAAATGAACAAAATTGATGCTATGATAAAAAATATTTTACTAATATGCATGTTTATTGACAAATCCATTCCATAGCGTAAGCCAGATTATCTTTAAATCAAAGTTTAGTGTCCAGTTTTCAATGTAATACAGGTCATATTCAATTCGTTTTTCCAGCGATGTGTTTCCACGCCATCCGCTAACCTGTGCCCAGCCAGTAATTCCAGCCTTCATCTTGTGTCTTAACATGTATTTGGGGATGGTGTTTCTAAAATTTTCTATAAAAACCGGCCGTTCGGGACGTGGCCCAACAATACTCATATCCCCTCGTAACACATTGATAAATTGTGGGAGTTCATCGATGCTTGTCCTTCTCAGGAATTTACCTGTTTTTGTGCATCGCGGGTCGTCCTTCTTCGTCCATACAGGGCCCGTTTCCTGTTCTGCATTTGTAAACATCGTCCGGAATTTGAGCATGTTAAATATCTTACCATCCATTCCCATCCTTTCCTGTTTAAAGAAGACAGGGCCTTGAGAAGTTATTTTGATCAGGAGTGCAACAATTCCTATAACAGGGGACGTAATAATTAATACGAGAGATGCAAAAATAATATCTAAAAGCCTCTTCCCGATGATATTCCATCCATAGAGCGGTGTGTCGCGAAGGCTGATAAGCGGCATGCCTTCAAACTCACATACACTACCACGCAGGGTAATGAACTCAAAGAGGTCTGGCAAGACCATGATACTAACCATCTCATCACCAATCCAATCCAAAACTTCCCGTAAGTGATTATGGGCATTAAAAGGGAGCGCAATGAAAACAATATCAATACCAAGCTTCGTAACAAATTCGCGAACATCCGAATACTTTCCCAATACCTTTATCCTTTGTATTGCATTTCCAATACTATTCAAGTCACTTGTTAAGAAACCTGAAACCTGAATCCCGAGTTCCGGATGTTTCTGCAATCGTTTTGCAAGGTCTTGCCCTAATTTTTCTGTGCCAATAATCAGGGCGTATCTCTGATTGTACCCCTTCTGCCGTAAGAAACGGAGAAATTCGCGGAACAGGATACGCGTCAAGCTGAGTAACACGATGTTGATAAGCCAAAAATAAAAGAATGTCAGCCGGGAAAATTCATACTGACGGTAAAGGAAGGTAAGTGAGACCAGGATCAGGGTGGCAAACGTGGATGCCTTGCCAATATCCACGATTTCATAAAATCTGGTTGAAACCCTACGGGGACGATACAACCCAAATACCTTAAAAACCAAACCCCATAATGGGATCATGAAAACGAGGAGGGTCAGGTAGATCTTAAATGGGGGAATCCCTTTATAAACAGGTATGATGCCGGAATAAAAACGTAAATAATAGGAAGATACCCATGCAACAGACAGGGTAAACCAATCCGCGAAGAGTAACAACGACTCAAAAAACTTGCTGTGTTTCTTTAGCATACGAGTTTTTCTATATATTGTTTAAATCTTTCTTTAAATAGTAAACAATCAAACCTTTCTGCATGTTTTCTGATTAAAACCGGGTCAAACAAATCTTTATGGCGTTCAAAAAACCTTACAGCCTCTGTTAAAGATGCTGTCGTTTGTTCTGCGAAAAACACCCCGGTGGGTGTTTCCGGCTGTTGCGCTACCACTTCTGTTGTAGAATTGTAGAAAGGATATACTCCATGAACAGTTTCCAGTACACCGCCTTTTGCAAAGGCAATTACCGGTTTTCCGCATGCCTGTGCCTCCAGCGGAACAATTCCAAAATCTTCTTCCCCCGGAAAAATCAGTGCCCTGCATCCATTATAATATTCCTTCAAAGATTCGCTGGATTGCCATCCGATACATTGCACATGCTTCTTTGCCATCTTTCTGATATGCTCTTCTTCCTGCCCCCCTCCAATAACGATAAGTGGTAAACCCATCTCTTCAAATGCATCTACAGCAATGTCAATCCTCTTATAGGGGGCAAAGGCAGATACAATCAGATAATAGTCTCCTTCTCTGCGATTCTCCAGAGGTCTGTAAAGTGAACAATCCACAGGCGGATGGATAACCTCTGACGCTCTTTTATAATATTTTTTTATCCGGTTTGCAACATGATAGGAGTTTGCCACAAAGTAATCCACCCGGTTACTGGAGGCAACATCCCACATCCTCAAATAATGGGCAACGGCAGGCATCAAAAACCTGGAAACCAGTCCCTTCCTGTCGCTGCCAAAATAGGTATAGTACTGGTCCCATACATAACGCATGGGGGTATGGCAATAACATACATGCAGTGCAGATGAATTAGTCAGTATGCCTTTAGCCACGCAGTGACTGCTGGATATAACCATATCATAATCTCTCATATCGAATCCCTCTATCGCCAAAGGGAACAACATCAGAAAAGAGCGGTAGTGCTTCTTTACGAAAGGCAACCTTTGAAGGAATGAGGTTCGTATGGTTCTGTCCTCTATTATCTTTGAGACTGAGCCGCGAAGATGGATTAATGTAAAGATGTCTGCCTCAGGAAAGAGTTCGCAGAAGGCCTCCAAAACCTTCTCGCCTCCCCGCATTCCGGTAAGCCAGTCATGAACTATTGCCACCCGCATGCCGCGCCCTCTTCCTTCATTGGATAAAATGAATGAGAAATACCGATACCGTAACGATACAATTCCATCTTGTATTTTTCAATGCTCTCTTTTAGTATACTCAAAAAATCTTTTCCTGTCGTATTTAATATACCATTATTTGATCTGAGAGTTCGCTGCAAGAGATTGTCTCTTGTCCTGTGAATACAGCACGGGCAGAGAGCATGTGTGTTCTTTCCTGTATGGCAGTGAGCCACTCTTACTGATCGATACCGCATGGCATATTGAGCTCTTTTCTTTGACTTGGAAACCGCCCAACTCCAGGCTAACCAGCGTGCAGCTTTTTTACACGTCCGGTTGAACGTTTTGTGTACGCCCAGCATGGGCATTAACTAATGGGTGAAAGTCCCTGCGGGAAAATCACCGTAGATTCGAGGTTGAATATACGCGAACCGCTAGCAAAATTCAAGGGCGATTTCGTGAGAAATGGTCTGAAGGAAGAATG
>JAUQXU010000145.1 GCA_030837935.1 Candidatus Brocadia sp. | reverse complement strand
GAAATATAGTTAGTTAATTGGTGATGAAGTGGTTTATCTAAACCTAATTCTTTTCTGAGAGTTTCTACTTGTTTTTCATCTGCATTAGGACCCAGGATAACCCTCGCAGTATCTGCGGGCATTACGTGAAAAAGAATAAATGAGAAGAGAATTATCCCTAATAGAAGTGAGGTGTAATAGGAAATCCTTTTAAAATAAAACATTTACCTGATTTTTTCCATTTCTTCTAACATATAATGGTTATGCTCATTTATTTTCAGATTTTTAAATTTGCTGGAAAACATTGTTACATTTTTTTGTCTATAAAGGAATATTGCAGGAACTCCATTTATAATTACCTTTTCGATTTTCGCGCAATCTTTTACTGATGCCGATCTATCATTTAAATTCCTCAAATTTTCTAATTGTTGGTCAACATATTTGTTAGAATAATTCCAGAAATTCGGAACTGGTATCTTTGCTGTTGTAAAAAAATTTATAAGAAGTGGCTCAGGGGAAGAAAAAACATATTCCAGGAACATATTAAATAGTTCTGTATCTCCCTTTACTATTTTTCCTATAACGCTATGGAAATCTAATTTTACAAGTTTTATCTTAATTCCAATATCACCCATTTGCTTCTGAAATACTTGACCTATTTGTTCGCTATTTGCCAGATCATGTATTAATAATTCTATCTCCCTGCCATTGTATTTTGACTGTTTTAACTCCCATTTTGCCTTTTGAGGATTATAAATATTTTTTAAAAGGGGTATATGTCCATTCATTCGAGGTGGTACAGCGCCTCCCATAACTTCACCATACCCATATAATATTTTCTGAACCATTTCTTCACGATTAGTACCATAAAACATAGCTCTTCGAAGGTGTCTATCTGGTAATTTCTTCAAGTTCATACCAATGAAATGTGTGTTAAAGGTGTTTGCAGTTTTAATGACAAAATTACTTTTATATTCATCTTTTATAGCGCCATCATTATTAAAGATTCGTGGGAATGATTGATTGGGAATGTCCATTAAATCTATTCGGTTTTTTGATAAATCAGTAAACCGTAACTGATCATTTTTAATAATACGAAAAACAAGTTTTTCTATTTTGGGCTTTCTATCATTATCCCAGTAATTGTCATTCTTAACCAAGACAACTTCATTATCCGTTTTTGAGACGAGTCTATATGGGCCAGTTCCTACAGCTATTTTAAGTCCCCATTGATCTTTAAATTGCTCTTTTTCTGCCTCTTTTGGGAATATTGCAATCCATGAAGTAGTAATCCTATTGATAAAAAACGGTTCGGGTTCATTTAATTCAATTTGAAACGTATAATCATCAATTATCGTTAACCCTTCAACTGAGTCAGTTTTTTTTGCATTAAAATCCTTTGCACCTTTTATTGAATCAACGAGAACAAACGATGAATACGATTCTGATGAACAAAAACGTGTATAGCTATAAAGGACATCATGAGCTGTCGCAAAACGTGTTTTATTTGGCAAATCAAAAATTTCGGAGGGATGAAAAAAAACATTTTTGCGAATATGGAATACCCATGTTTTATTGTCCTTTGTTTCCCACTTTTCTGCAATTCTTGGAATAACCTGGCCCTCCTCATTCAAACCTAACAAGCCTTCGTATATTTGCCATGCTATTTTAAAAGTTTTGGGGTCTTTGAGTGTAATAGGATTCAAACGCTCCGGCTCACTCTCAAGTCCAATTATTAGTTGATCTTGCAATTTTTTGTTTTGAGAAAAACAAGGAGATAGAAAAATAAAACTAATGCACAGCGATAGCGCACTTAATAAAATTCGGATTCTCATGGTAATTTTCAACCTCCGTAAAATTGGGAATCTAAAAATATTTTTCAAAAATATAAATTGGCCTATTTCTTCGGCTTCCCTTTACCAGCAGAACCAGAATTTGCACCGAGATTCATTATCATTTTATTTACCTCCTATACAATTTTTTTCCAATAATAAAGCATTTACATGATAGCTGAGTTTAAAATTCCTCAGCTTTTCCATAATTTCAATAGCATTATGTGAAATCAGATTGCCAATAATATCCTCATTTAAAAGTTTTCCTTTTCTTACTACTTGAGGGAAAATAACGTCTCCATTACTATTTACGGTAAACTCACGGATTCCATGAAGCGACAACGGATAATAATTAATATAAAATTCATTATCCCTGTGAAGCATTTTATAAGAGAGATGCTCTTCTTCCGGTTTAAATCTTTGCCACAATTCAGGGTAATAGATTTTTATGTCTTTCAGATATCTTATATCAAAGAGGTTTACTTCTATCCACGTGTCTTTAAATTTATCTAAAGAATGATGCAATTGTTGTAAAAATTTCGCAAATTCGTCACCAGACACCTTTAATTTTGTAAGAGGCCGGTAATCATCAAATGTGCTAGCAGGGAAAATAAAGAAATTTTTAAAACCTTTTTGATTCATAAACTCGATTAAATTGATTATCGAGTCTTTATTTAATTTTGTTAAGCAGATGAGAATATTAATCTTCGATGAAATATGTTTTTCTTTTAAATGCATAATGGTACCTAAAGCCTTTTTAAAAGAACCTTTTTGTTTTCTTTGAAGTTCATGTTCCTTTTCCATACCATCGATGGATATATCAATCCAGTCGGGTTGAATAGGTGGTAATTCTTCAAGATATGGAATCAAGGATATTCCATTGTCGATAAGACCAAATTTAATATCTTTAAATGTGTTACGCATCCATTTTAAAATCTCTATTCCTGTGTCGTCAATAGAACGACCACAATGGACAAATGTTCTTATTCCCAGATCATCATAGACATTTTTAATAATCCTTTTCCATTGCTCCGGAGATAAGCAGGTATTGAATCTACCGTAATCAATATTATAAAGACAATGCTGACATTTAAATTGACAAGAACTAGTAAAAACAATCTCTCCTAACGTAGGTAAATTGGATTCATAAACCTGTCTTAATCTTTGTTCTATTTCTCTTTGGGCGTTATCTGATTGAATTAAATCCCACCATACTTCAATAGGTGTACCTCTAATAGTCTCAATATGATCTGAACGCAAATTGAAGAAACGGTTTTTCGACTTTTCTGGAATTTTATCTTTGATCAGAGTAGAATTCTTATTATTAATATTGAGTTTCATAGTTTTTCCTAAAACAAAGAGTATCCCTTCACAATCCTATCTTATTAGTCTCTCTATACCACAACCAACCGCTATAAACAAATCGCCTTAAAACCAAATCATTATTTTTCTTTTATACTGTCGTTTGCCCAAAATCTTAATTATAAAGTAGGCATGCAGCAAGATGATCGTCTCCGTTCACAGGATGCAACATAGGGTCAATCTGAGGACATAAATCAAAGGCCTCGGGACAACGGGAGCGAAAGCGACAGCCCGAAGGAATATTCAAAGGACTTGGTACATCACCCGTGAGCTTTGCAATCTTCCCATTATGTCTTGGATCCGGAATAGGTACGGATTTAAGGAGCGCCTGTGTGTATGGATGCATGGGTGAATGATAGAGTTTTTCAGCGGGCGCGATTTCGACAATTCGACCAAGGTACATTACTGCTATCCTGTCACACATCTTTGCAATAACTCCAAGGTCATGTGATACCAATAAAATAGCCATTTGAAACTTCTCACGGATTTCAAGTAGCAAGTCCAAAATCTGAGCCTGGATCGTCACATCAAGAGATGCGGTTGGTTCATCAGCAATGAGCAATTTAGGTTGGCAAGACAGTGCCATTGCTATCATTATCCTTTGTGCCATTCCACCGCTAAATTGATGCGGGTAATCATTCATGCGTCTTTCAGGATCGGATATTTCAACCAGGCGTAAGAGACGTAATGCCTCATTTTTTGCCTGTTCTTTTGACATTTCCCGATGTAGTCGGATCACCGATATTAATTGTGCACCAACTGAGTAAAGCGGGTTCAGTGAAGATTGTGGATTTTGAAAGATCATCGCAATTTCTTTGCCACGCACTAACCGCATCTCCTTATTACTGAGATCCAACAAGTTTCTTCCAACCCAATCAATTTGTCCACTGCTGATATGTCCAGGTGGTGAAATCAGGCGTAAAAGTGATAAAGAAAATACCGTCTTACCGCAACCTGATTCTCCAACCAAGCCAAGAACTTCACCCTGGCGAATATCCAAATCTACACCATCAACAGCCCGCAGTATCCCCTGCCCCTTGACATCAAAACGAACGCTCAACCCTCTAATATTAAGCAATTCTGTTTTAGTTGTATTTTCCACTATTGTACTAACCATTTGATTTTCCATATAATAAGCTCGTTCAAATAATAAGAAACAAACCTATGTAGTGCAAGTTACATACCAATATAAATTAGATACATTTATCAAGAATAACACTGCAATACAAAATTCGATTATTGTAATAAGATTATGCCATTAATGGTGTTATATAAATTGATATGCCTTTTCTATGGTAATACAGTAATATAAGACTTTGTTATAATTTCATAACCAAATTGTTATAAATTCATAACAATATTCAATATTTTTAATTGATAAGAATTTGAAATCTTTCTTGATTTTACCAAGCAAAATCAACCTTTTCGATGTTGAAGTATTTTAACATTTGAGAAAGGTATAAGCAATTGTTTAAGGACGAAATTTGGCTTCTTGTTGTGGAGATTAAAGATTACTCTTATTACCGATTGGAGTCGAGGACAGGAATGGTAGGAAATCAATTTCCTGTTTTTTTGTGCAATTGTTCGATGACAAGTTCCACAATTGATCGAGTAACAAAAAGACTACTTATGTTATAGAGGTCGATTATATGCCGTTCGGCTTCAGCTAATGTGATTTTGTTATTTTTGTATGCTTTGACTACAATGCCAAGAGAACCTACTGGCGTTATTTGCAAAGATTTGGCTGCATCACGAACGGCCAGATCGTCAGTTAATAAAATTGGCAGACCCATTTGTTTACAGAGATACAGGCATTCAATCTCTCCGGAATGTAACTTCTCGAATCCCTCTTCATTAGTAAATTTGGAAATCTGCGCTTCTGGCAGATTGTGGCTTGTTATGTGAATCTCTTGTAATATATTTTTATGATGTTCACTAATTTCTAACCGTACGGCATGCGGAATATGTATGGCATCAAATACGTGAAGGAGTGCGAGACTACCAATCTCGCTCAGGTGGATAAGCGGTCCTGCATCTGCTACGGCAATTTTCATTTCTTCATTGCCCACACCAAATCCTCCATTACGGCATCGCGCTGTTTTTCAGCCAATTCTACCCAGTCAATCCCCACAGCTTCTATTGCCTCACCGCGAGAAATCCCTCCCCGTAAGTATCGGCCAAGTATAAGTTCTCGCACTAATTGACGCAGTCCAGCTTGTAAGGCTAATGCCATTACTTCTGTTTCCGACTTATGTGTTTCCCGTACCAATGTTTCTAAATTTGCCATGAGATTTTCCATACTAAACCCCCTTTTTAAGATTGTTTGGTTACATATTTCATTTCAGATTACGGCTATTTATTCAATTTTTGCTTCACAAAAAGTAGGGATTCTCATAACCCCTCACTTGGTGTTTCATTTATATTGCTTCGCTTGATCGTGCCAAAATGTCTTTATAAACATCCTCACTTATCCAGAAACCGACTTCTTTAAGCCTTTCAACGAGCAGCTTTACTTCAGCTATTATTCCTTTTTCTTTCGCAAGACAATATTTTTAACCGATGTCCACTTTCATATCCTCTTTAAATTCTTCTAATGTTGATATGGATACCTGATATTTACCGAGTATTTTCAAAAAAGAAATCTTGTCCATACCCGCAAGCCTGGCCGCCTTACCAGACGATAACTTGCCCATCTCGTAGAGCTTTACTGCTGCTGCTATTTTCAGCTCTTCAGAAAAATCTCCTTGCGGCTCTTTTAAAGACACCAAAATTTCATCTGGATACTCGATTGTTAATGTTGCCATATTGTATCACCTCCCCATCTTATCTAAGGAACAAGAAGTATATGAGATTTAATAATCCGCTCGTCTTTTTTAAATTCAAGATGCTCCAGTTGCTGAAGTTCCTGCCATGTGTCTTTTTCTTCAATACGGGTTTTATTATAATCATCTTTGACCCATTTTGTCTATTTGTATCTTTCGGTTCCCCTTTTCCCATTTTTACGAGGACAAGTTTCACGAGGACACTTCTTGTTGGTATTACATTCCAAACTTTCTGCAAAATTAGTGGGTGTATTTTACCCAATTCTTTTTACTGTAGTCAAATTGTAGTCAACTCGATCTGAAACCAACGGAATTGTCAGAATTTATGATGTGTAGTAACTTCTTTGGAAATAAGTAATTGCGGTCATAACAGACACAAAGTCAGTTATAAAAATTGTTAAAAATACCATTTTTATGAATGGGGTTCGTGTAGTCACATTTGTTATCTAAATCTTAGCAATAATCTCTCAAACAAAGCCACATATAGCCTTTCTCGTTTTCCAATTAAACACTAAAGTTCCGCTTTTCAATACAACTTGATTTATCTCAAAGTTTTTTAAGCTCAGTATCCGCAATTGATTCGATATTATAGCACTCATATTTGACTGCTTATTCTTTCATGCATTAAAGAGGGTATCTTGGATGGTTTTTCCGCGAGATTGCAAACGTTAATGCCTATCAACCGATAGGTTGTTGCCTTATTTTATTCACATGTTGACCACTATCAAGTGGTACGATACCAGTTAATATTTTTGTAATGGTCATCTGACTAAGCCATTCACCCACTTCTCCCTAAAAACAAAGGGGTGTTGTATCAAAAAACACCAGGTCTAGACCCGTGAAAAGGTCGCTCCTCTCACAAAAGATACCTACCTCAGCCAGGTCTTTCATACATCTCAGAGCAAACGGTGTCGCATCTTCTTGATCCTCCACCCCTTCTCATTTCCCCTCGCTATTGCAAGGATTTGGGAAGTATCGATAAAGTTTTAATATTTCAATGGTGAGTATGCTAATTTTACCCCAAGAATATGAATTTAGCGAGTGGACTATCTACTCACTTTAAGCTTTTAATTTAGAAAAGGATATTTTAATCATAAGTAGTGGTTGCCGAGGACAAATTGACAAACAAAGCCATTTCCAGGAATATATTTTTCGTCACGCTTTTGTTTTCTTCTATCTACATATACAAAGGCTCTTGACAAAAACTCATTTAACAGTATTTTATTTCAGATAAAAACCAATTTTCAGCGTATTGGCAGATTCAATGAAGGTTTTTGCCTCTTGAGTGCAAACCCAGTTGCGAAGTTTTTCAAACGTAGGGAGCCAACTTGTATGAGAAAGCCCTTCGCCAAGCATGTCGAAGGGCTTTCTGTATATAAGGCAAAGACTTATGTCATTAATGGTGTAGTTCGAAGCTACAAATTTTAATATTTTAGCCTTGTCTTCATAACCTGCTCTACCGTATTGAGAATAAAGCAATTTTGAAAGTTCGAAGGTTTTGTAGCCGAATTCATAAAAATCACGATCTATTACCTGTATTCCATCCATTCCAAAGTATTTACTACGGAGTTTCCTTCTTTTTTCTTTATTGGGTTCTTTGTCTATTGCATCTAAGTCTTTTCGTACTTCCGGTATTCTCACTAAGGCATTTAGATAATCAAACATATTTATTGGTTTTTTACTTCTATTGGTTTTGTTGGTACATCCAGGTAGTCAGGTGTTGTAAAATCGAAAGTGAATGAAGTGTTTTTGGAAGGTTCGCCTGTGATTTGGTTCTTTTTTTTTCGGCATCTGTCATTTCTCCAAGAGGAAGAACTAAGGGCAGGCCGCCAAGGCCACGGACCTTTCGGTAGCGACCCCTATCCCTTAATTAAATTTAACATCTCAATTGCATTTTTAACCGACTTTCCTGCATGGCAATTATTGAACATAACTATAGTCTTCCCGGTAGTGCCGGATATGTTCTTTATATCGGGTACAAAAGACCTCAACTCTTCGGGCGTGTAAAGATAGTCATACCTTTCCGCTGCCGATGCATCAAACCAATTCGGATTCCTACCATGAAATCTGAAGTATCCCAGATCGGTTGTTGCCTTTGGATTATAAGGCATAAGACCTTTGAGTTTTGGTTCATCTACGATACAGTATCCAATATGGTTTTCTTTTAAAAACGCTAAACTTCTCTCGTTGTGCCAATAGTAATTTCGAAACTCTACTACCAAAGGAATATCCTTTAATCTCTCTTTGAATGCCAGTAGATAGGTATAGTTATCCCTTATTGCATGGAAGCTATAAGGGAATTGGGCTAGAATTGCGGTTAACCTGCCCTCTTTTCTCAAAGGGTCAATAGCATATAAGAAACGGCCAAAAGAGTCTTTATTATCACTGAATGTTCCTGTTTCTTTATTCCGTATTTCGTGGGTCATTGATTTATGCGCCTTGACAGTAAATTCAAAATCGGGAGAAGTCTTTTTTAGCATGCCTTCGAATGATTTTTGGGAGGGTATTGTGTAATACGTGGAGTTAATTTCGGTTATCTTAAAGCCAAGCTTCTGCTCGTAATAGGGGAGCATCTCTCCCTTTTTAATATTGGCAGGGTAGATGTTGCCTACCCAATCTGGAAAGGAAAAGCCTGATGTAGCAATCTTAATCACGCATTAATAGGTTGGAAAATCTTTATAATTTTAAAGGAATACAACGAATAGATGAAATTGTTTTCCAAGCAAACCAAAACAATATCAGGTTTATTTCCACAATCCCCTTTTATTCTCTCTTGCCTCTCTATAAGCATTCAAATACCTTTCTTGATATTTTACATAGCATAGGCAAATCCTAAAATCCCCGTATCCCTCTCGCTGCAGGAGTCAGGTTGGTGGCAGTTTCTCATTATGGCTAATAACTCCAGTTTTCATGGCGTAATGGACTTCTATTCAGTTCCGCTTTATAAGACCTCCACTTTGGTAAATAATTGTCCATAAAAGCAATAAATCTTTCATTATGGTGTCGTTCTAAAAGGTGTACCATTTCATGCACTATGATATATTCCAAACAATGGATTGGTTTCTTTGCCAATTCCAGATTTACCCAAATTCTTTTCTTTTCGATGGTGCAAGAACCCCATTTGGTTTTCATG
>JAUQXU010000144.1 GCA_030837935.1 Candidatus Brocadia sp. | reverse complement strand
TAAAGAAATATATACCGGTATATGCCACCCTGAATTCACCAATGGCAAAAGCATCTTTACACCAACATAACATAAAATGATACCAACGCCTTTCTTTACAAACTCAAACTTATCTGCAATTGCCGCCAGCAGGAAATACATAGAGCGCAATCCCAGGACTGCCAGAATATTAGATGAGAAGACTATAAACGGGTCGGTTGTAATTGCGAAGATAGCGGGAATTGAATCTACTGCAAAGACGAGGTCGGTTGATTCTATAACCAGCAGGCAGACAAAAAGCGGCGTAGCAAATTTCACCCCGTCTTTTTTGATAAAGAATTTTTCTCCGTGATAATCTGTTGTAACCTTGTAGAAACGCTTGAAAAGTCTCAGAACAGGATTCTGTTCAGGATGAATTTCTTTCTCTTTGCCAAATGCCATCTGATAGCCTGAGTAAATGAGAATTGCGCCAAAAATAAACAGAACAAAACCGAAATTAGAAATGAGCGCTGATCCAAGGAGGATGAATATCCCGCGGAGAATTATAACGCCAACTATACCCCAGTTTAATACTCTGCGCTGGGCGTGGGGAGGTATCTTGAAGTATTTGAATAATACCAAGAATACAAACAGGTTATCAACACTCAGGGACTCTTCTATAATGTAACCGGTAAGGAACTCAATTGCCTTTTGCTGGCCGAGAAAATAATACACACCTGCATTGAACACCAGTGCAATACTTATCCAGAATATAACCCACTTCAGAGCTTTTTTTGGAGACATCAGGCTGTATTAATTAATTGAAGGGAAAAAATTATTGAGCGTTATTTTCAAGAGGTTCGGAAAATTCAAATGTGTCTTTTTCTTTATTCCATTTCAGTAATGCATCATCTGAATTACTCTTGCCGTATTCATTTGCCATTACAATATTAATTTCTATCGGTTTTTTTGAAGAATCAAAACTTATGATGTAACCGCTTTTGGAATCTACCTGGCTGATAAGCTCGCCCTTGCTGCCAGATAGCTTATCTTCCATTTTCATAATTACTTTCCACCCGTTAGTTTCTTTCTGAAAAAAACTTGCTTTCTGTATCCAGAAGCTGTTATCCGTTTTCTGCTTTACAATACCTGCAATTGCAGAGGTCTTTCCATTCGCCAGAAGGTCTCCCTTAATGATAACCGAGGCGCCCTCTCCATATATTGTTCGTGCAAACTGCGATTCCTCATCAGTTACATTGCCCAAATTTGACTGATTTTGCTTATTATTACTTCCGCACGAAGCAATCAGGAACACTGCAATAATCAGGAAAAAACCTTGAAAAATCTTCATTTTCAGCACTTTTGTTATCAAATTTCTGCTTCCTGCAAATATAGCGAAAGTAAAATACAGGTTAAAGGTAGAATACATGCATGTGCAAATATTCTAATCAGGTCTATGTGGTTATCAGTAATGAAAGCAAATCATCAAATAAAAACGTGAATGACTAAACCAGCGGAGTTTATTTTTACGTGCTTGAAGCCGGCAAGTTTTCAGAAACTCTAAAAATGTTTTTGATAAAGTAACCGGTAATTTTTGATTCACAATTTTTATACTAGGGGGCATGCCCCCTAGTTCTTTAAATGAAAGCACATGGTTATTTCACTTTCAATATTGCCGCCTATTGAGTAACTTACCTTAAATTCAGCCAAA
>JAUQXU010000143.1 GCA_030837935.1 Candidatus Brocadia sp. | reverse complement strand
AGGAGTATAAGCGATTGCGTGAGGTCAAGTGTGAAATCAGGGAAGACAAGAAAGAATGCGATAATTGCAACGAGCGCATTGCCGGTAATAACGTTGTTCAGGGTATTTTCTGTTTTATGCTTTACTTTTTTATATTTCAGCAGCAGACTGAACATTGCAAAGCATATTCCCGAAGCTATCGCGATCAGGTTGCCGTAAATATTCCCAAGCTCCAGCTTCCCGAAGAAGAAGAGTATCATTCCCCCGATGCAGATAAGTATGGTAATGATATTCTTCGGTTCAAACTTAGTTTTTAAAACCAGCGGTTCCAGCACAACCAGGTACATTGGCGCGGTGAACTGAAGGAAAATTGCGTTTGCGGCAGTCGTCATTTTAGTCGCGATCACAAAAAGTATCAAAATACCCGCATAAAACATTGCCGCAAGATTAGAAACTATATCAAACTCAAACTTTAAGTGCTGTTTACGGATAAGTGTGATTGCATAAACAGTCAGTGCAGCAATCAGTGACCGGAAGAAGGATATCTGGTAAGCGTTAATGGTAAGGTATTTGATGAAGAAGCCGCTTGTGCTCCACAAAAATGCAGTGAAGGAAATGTATATTAAGCCTTTGCGGTGGTCGGGGATTCTCATTCCGCAATATCCTGTTTAATATAAAGTAATTCAATGAAATATATTTTATATTTACGTATGGTAACCTGCAAAAATTGCGGAGCAGAAACTAAAGGGAAATATTGTATTAACTGCGGCCAGGAGGCAGAGCCGAAGAGGCTGGCTGTAGGCACGATACTGCATGACGTAACCCACGGAATTATCCACTGGGAAAACAGCATTCTTAAAACTTTCAGACAGCTTGTAGTATCGCCCGGAAATGCTGCAAAAAAATATATAGAAGGTGCAAGGAAAAGCATAGTTAAGCCGTTTGCTTATTTTATTTTTATCCAGACTGTTTATGTAATTGTATTCCACTGGATGAGCGGTAAATTTTTTGCATTCCTCAATTTCACCCTGGATAATCCGCAAAATGTTCAGGATGCTGCTGTTAAATTCCAGCAGATAATTAACAATTATGTTAATTACCTGAACTACTTCATGCCGCTGGTCTTTGCTTTCTATCTTTGGCTGTTTTACAGAAAAAAGACGGGGTATAATTACGCGGAGTTTATTTCAGCTTCCCTGTACTGGATCGGCACAACGCTTGTATTCGGAATAATTTTGATGCTGCTTGCTAATATTGATATTAGGATCTGGAATGCAAGATTTTTTATCAATATTATTTACCTGATGATAGCTATCAGTCAGTTTACCGGAACAAAATTCAGCAGATCGATAGTTAAAGGTTTCTTTACGATAGTATTGAGCTATATAACTTTTGCGCTGCTTGTAACCGGGCTTGTTGCTTTGTATTTCCTCCTCACAAGCGGCAGTGTTTCATTTAAATAGCTTTTTTCCCGGCAATGTTAGCTATTGTTGGCGAAAAGAACACTGAATCAGGATCGTTCCTGTGCTCAATCCAATCCTTGAGCATTTCATCACCCAGCTTTTGGGAAACCACTCCCATATCCACCATCTGCTGAATATGAACCGTGAAGAATTTATCGGCCCACCTGAATACCCCGCTAGCGGGTCCGCCGCACTGTACAACAGGGTAATATTCAAGAACATCAATGTTTCTTTCTTTGAACATCTTAGGCAGTTTTGCCCCGATATACGGGTCACCGCCGCCGTGTTTCCAGTAAGCCCTGACTGTATCCGCCATATTATCAAATGCTCCGCCATTGGGATACAACAGCAATCCTTCGTAAGCATAATCCATTATAGCAATAACACCGCCGGGCTTTAGAGCCCTTACAAGCCTGCTTAAGAACAGCCCCGGGTCAGGAACAAATGCAATCACCCACCGGGCAAATATCATATCGTACTGGTTATCCAGCAGCTCAGCATCTTCAACCGTACCCAGAACGGCGTGCATGTTATTCCAGTTATTTTTCATGCACTCAGACCTGAAATGGTCAAGGTACATTTCTGATGGCTCAAGCGCGGTAACGGCACCGGTCTTACCGACTCTTTGCCTGAGATCAAAGGCTGCAAAACCCGGGCCCGCACCAACATCCAGGATCTTCCAGCCTTCTCTAATACCCAGCTTGTCAAAAAAATTATCGGTGATATCTTTCCATACTCCGTGCTGGAATTTGAGTCGTTCAAGCTCGTAATCGCTTATGCCAAGTATATATTCTTCAGATTTTTTCTTCATTTAAAACTTAATTTTTACAAATATACCCTTGTTTAGCGAGTGTTTCCACCGATAAATGAACATTAAACAAAAAAAGGTGATAATCACATCACCTTTATAAATAAATTATATGAATATTCAGAGTTACCTGTTATCAACAAACAAGCTTATCGGATTTGAGGCAACATCAATACTTTTTACAATTTGAAATTCTTTAAGATCAATTATTGAAAGTTTTGCTGCCCCCTGGTTTGATACAATTGCAAAATTACCATCCTTTGTTATGACAACAAAAGTAGGCATAAGCAAGCCGTGAACTGTTTTGTATACCTCGTCTTTAACAGCATCAATAATTGTCAGTGAATTATCTTTCACATTGGTTACCAGTACATACCTGTTATCCGGAGTGATAGTGATTCCGCGGGGGGAAGGGATATTTTTTATTTTAAATATTACGGAAT
>JAUQXU010000142.1 GCA_030837935.1 Candidatus Brocadia sp. | reverse complement strand
ACGACTGTATCCTTGGCCATGATGAGCCGTGTAGGCGGCTTTGGGAAGCCGGATGGGAGCTGCCGTAGGACTCCATAGTGCGTCCGAGTCGCGGTCACTGATGAAAAAGGCCTCGCCGGCGGGATCGCAAACAGGGTCGTTTGACCAAGGTGTGAGTTGGTTTTCTCGGCTATTCAATGACCATGTATAGCCCGCACCGCTTTCGGAAACTTGAAATCCAAATTCTGAGTTTGCAATTATATTAATCCAGGGAGCGGGGGTTGTTTCGCCGGCCTTGAGAATAATGATATATTCGTCGCCTTGGGCTGAGAACCCGCCGTAGCCGTTAAAGAAATCAAGCTGAGGGAGCGGTGTACTTGTGTGAGATTCAGCAATCAGTTTGACCGATTTCAATTTCAGTGGAGGTAATGAAAGCATCCGCGTACGTTTCACCTGATCAGATAGGCTCCCGTGACGCGTCGAAAGGATGACGCGGGCTTCACTTGCCAATAAAATGTGGTCGCTCTCCGAGATCAAATCGCCACGAAGTACAAATACCTTTCCACAAGTGAGGGAAAGAGCTGAAGGCGTGTGGGCTGCCTGAGCCATATTTTCTAAAGTAGTTTGTAGCTCTTGAGCATAAGAGCTTCCTTTTTCGTTTAGAATGACGAGATCGGAAACGAATCCTTTCGTTGCAAGATAAATCTGTGCTTTGAGTAGCTGCCGGATGAGATTTCGATCTTCAATATCATCGATTCGAACAAGGACAATGGGATGATCCCCTGAAATCCCCAAAGCCCACAGACCGGTCAAGTCCTTGGTGTTTTTTCTAAGGATTTCTGATGGCGCCCTTAAAGAAGGATCGGTATAAAGAAGACGGGTTGTTAGCCTTTGGAACAGGTGAGCCTCATCTGGCTCGACTCCAAGGTGATGAAGTTTAACCTGAGCTTGTGTCCAGGCGAGATCACTGGCTCGCTCAAAGATAGATGGATCGTAAAATTTTTCAGCCATTATTTCGATCGCTTCCAGAGAATCAGCCACGCCGCTTGAAAAGGTCAAGTGGGCCGTCACTCCGGGTTCGATGCGCACCCGAGTGCGTAGGCTCAGGATGGGGTCCAGCACAGGACCTACTGTGCCGGATAGTTTTTCTTTATCAAAAATCGCGGCTGGATTTCTGGCGCTTCGTCCGCGGCCTATGAAAAGGGAACGATCCGTTTCGTACTGAATAGATCCGGTCGAATGACGATCAGTGCGCAAAACATGCATCAGCCAAAGACGTTTTTCTTTGTTTGATCTGGGCCTGCGGCTCGCGATTAGTGTCGATAACTCCGGTCTGAATTCAGTTTCTACAAAGAGGTTAGAAAAGGCTGGATGAGCCACGTCGGCCCCTTGTGAGTTCAAAACAACCTCGAAATATGAAGTGACTTCGATCTCACGGACTGAAGAACCCAGGTTGCTGAGTGTCAACCTGCGAACTTCCGCGTTTTCTTCTGGCGAAACAAAAATCTCAAGGTCGCTTGCGATCTCATGATCTTCCCGGGTGATGCGAGCCCGGTCCTCTGAAAACGAAACTTCGTAGCGATCAGCCTCGGCGCAGACTGGCTGATAGCCAGCGGACCAGACGTTCTGGGTGACGCAGTCTTTCAGGTAGAGATAGTAACCATAATGATCACGTGTCACATCCTCCCGCCAGCGGGTAACCGCCAGATCGCGAACACGACTGAATCCTGAGCCGGCTGAAGTCAACATAACCGTGTAGTTGCCGTTAGACAAAAGCTGAGTTGTTGGAATTGGGCGATTGGCCGTGTGGTAACGGCGAGAAACATGTTCAATTGGTTCTTTGACAACTTCGATTTGAATATTCTCATCTGCCGCTGGAAGTGTTCCAATCGTGCGTGGTGTACGCTCCTGCAGAAGGAGCTCAGTGGCTTGAACGGAAAGGTCCGAATGAAAGCGACGTTGCATGGAAGAGTTCTTAAAAACATTTGCCAGAGCGACGAGGGCCATACCTTGGTGGTGGGTCATATAAGCTCTAACTATTACACTGGAACGTCCGTCAGGCAGACGGCTCGGTGTGAAATCAACCGCTTCGTAAAATCCATAAGATCCTAATGCGCCGCGCTCTTGAAGGTGGCGTAAATTTACAGCTGCCTGCGCGGGTTCGTAAAGTGCTGCCAGAAGAGAAGCATAAGGAGCTATCACCAGATCAGCGCCCAGGCCACGTTTAAGACCTAAATCAGGAAGGCCAAAGTTGGAATATTGGTATGTAAGGTTGATATCACGCTTATTGTAGGCCGACTCTGAGATGCCCCAGGGCACATTCTTTTCACTACCATACTCAACTTGGCGAGCGATCACGCGCCGACAGGTCTCATCGAGAAGACTACCTTCGGGAGAACGCATCACAAGACAAGGCATAAGATACTCAAACATTGAGCCGGACCACGAAACCAATGCCGTACCCTGACCTACGTTAACTAAATTTCGACTCAAATGAAACCAGTGCGAAACCGGAACATCGCCCTTTGCAATCGCTATAAAACTGGTCAGACGGGCTTCCGATGCAAGTAAATCGTAATAGCTCGGATCAAGCTGGGCTTCACTGACACGCATTCCGATTGAAAAGAGCTTGCGAGTCGGATCGTATAGCAATTTGAAATCCATTTCGCGAATCAACTGACGAGAAATCGACCGCACATCCTTTATCTTTTGTACGAGTGTTTTCGCTTGGGAAATGGTCCGCCCAAGACAATCCAGCAAAGAATCAAGAAAGTCAGGAAAGACGTGCCGAGCGGATTTTTCACTCTTTTTAAACGCGACAACGTCATCAAGGACTCCGGAGCAAAAGAGCGACAAGTCCTCAAGAGTCACCTGCTGGCTGAGTGTCTGACGAATACCTTCCCACCAAAGGCGACTTTCAATGCCTGAATCGGCAGAAAGTTTTTCGCACCCAAAATCAGACCAACTGGCAAAAGAGAGAAAGTCTCTGGCCGAACTCTGAATATCGTTTTGCAGTGCCAGGCTCCAATCCCAGACCTCGCTCTTTTCGGGTTGAACGGGATCTCCTGCAAATAGCCGTGCCTGTTTCACCAGAAAGGCGGACTGCGCGCGCAAGCTCTCCCATTGTTGAGTCCAATCTTCAATTAGGTGATCAGGAGTCAGTAGGCGAGAGGACAATTCTGCAAAGACCTCAGAAACGTTTTTGAAAGCCTTGCCGGGTTCTAAATGCTTGGCCTTAAAGCTGTTTAGCTCTTGATCTAAGAGTAAAACAGTATCGAGAATTCCGCGATTGAAACCTGAGGCTCCGATTGGGGTCTTTAAGAGTTCTGAGCAGCCTTGGGCCACGGCGAAAAGGTGACCAGTGAGATTGCCGTTATCGACAGAAGAAATATATCGAGGTTCGAGCGGCCGGCGGTCCTTAGTATCATACCAGTTGAAAAAATGGCCCTCGTGCCGAGGAAGTTGCAAAAGACTGTTGAGTGTCGCCTCCATGCGCTCGACAGCTTCGCTTATGCCAATCCAGCCGAAATCTCTTGCAGCAAGAACCGAAAGTAAATAAAGTCCGAAATTTGTTGGAGAACTGCGATGAGCCACCTCTGGTTTGGGATCTTCTTGGTAGTTATCGGGTGGCAAAAAGTTATCTTCGGTTGTTACAAATGTCGAAAAAAAGCGCCAAATGCGGCGCGCTGTCGAATGAAGAAGGATTATGTCGGCGGGCTTGACCGGTCGCAGAATTTGAACTTTTGATGGCAGGCTAAAATGGCGCGCGAGTGCCGGAGATGTCAACCAAAGAACGAGCAATGGAAACATGAAAGAATAAAATGTGGAGTTGAACAAATAAATTGAAATAAGGCCTGCTGAGGTTAAGAAGAGGGCGCCCCGCATGCTGAGAATGAAGCTTCGCAAATCGAGGTTTGACGAACCTTTGGCCTGAGCAGCCGTCGTCCATTCAAGAAGTTTTTTCCGACTGATGTATATGCGATAGAGTACGCGAACTATGGCATCGAGAGACGTCCAAGCACTGTGTGGAAGTAAAACCAATGATAAAAATGCGTGCGCAAGACCAGTCCGAAATTCTTCATACGCAAGAAAAAGGTGTTGTAATATAGACGTATGCCGGTGCTGGGGCCAGAGATCAGACCAAAGAGTGATCAGTGATGGGCTGAGTAAACTCATCACGAGCAGGGCAAATAAAGGATATGGACTGACTCCGGGCAAGATTCCGGATATAAAAAACAAGAAGAGACCCGTGGGAGCGACTAACGACCGGCGAAGATTATCGAGCATTTTCCAGCGGCCGATGATTGAAATCGAACGCCCGCGAGATCCAAAAATCCAGGGTAAAAGTTGCCAATCCCCGCGTATCCAGCGGTGCGAGCGCTGTGTTGCGACTCCAATGTGTGATGGAAAATCTTCGAAAAGCTCAACGTCGCTTAAAAACCCGCAGCGCACAAAATTACCTTCAAGAAGATCGTGGCTCAGAATGGCATTTTCAGGAATTCGATTTTGCATGGTTCGTTCAAATGCGGCTAAATCATAAATACCCTTACCGGTGTAGGAGCCTTCTTCAAAAAGATCTTGATAGACATCAGAAACGGCCGAAGCATAGGGATCAATCCCGGATCGGCTCGCCGATAGTCTTCTGAAAATAGTGTTATCCTGCCTTGTTGGAAGAGTTGGGGTGATACGTGGCTGAAGGATTCCGTAGCCTGAGACCACCCGACCCGTGGTTTCATCGAATCTGGGTTGATTGAGTGGATGAGCCATTGTGCCAACCAATTGACAGACAGACCCACGGGGTAGCTTGGTGTCAGCATCTAGAGTGATCACGTAGCGTACATCACTGGGAATGCGAAGTTGACGACCAAAGAAGGGCCAGTAAGTAGTATCTTTCGCGCCCAACAAAAGGCGATTGAATTCGTGAAGCTTTCCGCGTTTGCGCTCCCAGCCCATCCAGCGACCTTCGCGTGAATTAAAAACTCTTCGACGGTGATAAATCGAAAACCTTGGATGTTGGCCGGTTTTGACCGGATGCCGGTCGTTCAACAGCTTAAGCTCATGAGATGCCACTTCAATTAAACGATCATCACCTTCTGAATGTTCGTGAGTGGAATCGGCAAAGTCAGTCAATAGAGCAAGATAAATATTGTCATCCTGATTTGAGAGAAAATGAATTTCGATTTGTTCGAGTTGTTCCCTGATTTTGGCTTCATCGGTAAGCATAGTCGGCACAACAATGAACGTTCTATATTTTTCAGAAATACCTTTTTTAAGGTCGAGTCGCGGTAAGTGTTTTGGGCCGAGCAAGGCAATAGTCCACCGGTTCACACAAGCAATCGCGACTTCAGAGGCGAGCAAAAATATCAAAGGGAAAATCGTGACTCGCGGGAGGACTGTGAGCGCTTCATTTGTCGCGAGATTCACAATCAAGAGGGAAATAAGAATTGACAAGATGAAAATGGATCCTAAATAAAGAAAGGCCCCGTTTTTTGTATACCACCTCAGAAACTTTGTGCGAACCCCGGCTTTAAAGCGAATTGATTTTTCAAACTCAAACCTGCCGTCGCCTAGTAGATGGTAACCGGGATCGGCGACTACCGTCTGAGCAACTTCGATTTCGGATAGAGGTGAGTGTCGGGCAAGTTCCTCTATCCTATGCCTATACAGGTCGCGTGTTGCAAAATCCATAGACGCAAAGTCTGAGCCTTCACGTAATATTTGATCAACCAAACTGGTTTGTTCGAAAAACTCTGGCCAATCAAATGCTGACATCAGGCGAGAGCTCGTGATGATGTTGCGAGCGGTGATATTGGCCATCGATTGGCGATTGTGTTCGGCCGTGACACAAGTCTCAATAACCTGGCCGTCAGCGGCTAATTTTTGGTCCAGATACTGAAGCAGGGATCCAACATGCGCCTCCTGAAACCGTAGCCGTTGCAGAAGTTGAACCGCAAAGCTCCGGATAATTGGCTGTTTTTGCAGAGAGCGAATCACTTCTTCAACCGTGCGATGTTCGGCGTCGCCGAGCCCCAAAAGCGAATCTGCAATTTGATCCGCTTCAAGCCGGGCTCTTTGTGCCCCTACAATTTGAGCAGCGATACGCCGTAAGTTCTCGATAAGCACCAGCCGAAGTGTAATCGGAACAGCCCAGAGCTCCCCAATCGTTAGGGGCTGTACCTTCTGGTAAGCCGACAAGAAAATCTTCAGAAGGTCAGGATCAAAGCGGCTATCCGTGTGGGCAACAAAGGCCCACGCAATTCCGTAAACCCGAGGATATCCAGCGATTGGCCCTTCGGCGATTTTCGGCAATTCGCGATAATATTCTGGCGGAAGGTGGTCGCGAATGTCTTTGAGCTGAGCTCGCACAATATGAAAGTTATCGATCAGCCATTCGGCAGCGGGGGTAATTGCGCGCTTTTTTTCAATAGCGTGCAAAATGCTGTGGTAGGCCGCTTCCAAGACCTTACGATTTTCGCGAATTCGGGGCGACAAGTCCCACCCGTGACGAGGATTATCGGTGACTGTCTGTGCGTGCGCCAAGCTCTCGGCATGGCTCTCAAGGCGAGTCGTGCCAAAAATCTCGGCCCGAATAGGCTCATCGAGCTCACAAGAAACCGGTGTGGGAAGGAAACGACGCAGAACATTTCTCATTGTTTTTCACCTTGCAAGCTGTTCCGTGGGTTGTGTCACTAAATAAGTTCAGATTTTAACGAAATCGTATTTTGAGCGTGGCGTTCGCTTGAGAGGTTATTTCAAAATATTTTTGCCGCAATGCGAGGGGCTCCCATCACTGACCAACAGGTAATACGGCAAATTCTGAAACACCTCGGTCTTTGGACACAGAGCCCTTCCAGGGATCATCCCGACACTAAATCCTCTCCTAAAAACAACGAGTTGGTTTACGAACTCTTCGATGATCTGTCTGCATGCAAACGGCACAGGCAGATGGTTGGTCAGGTTATGATGATCCTGTATGACGCCATATTAAACTTTTCCTCACACCCATCTACAGGACATTGGGATGGTCTTGTCATTTTTTGTCAATACCTTCTAAAAATCAGGTAATGTGCTGCACATTACCCATCCACATATAACACTCCTATAATTTTACATCATTCTTTCCTGTTTCTCTTTCCTTTGTTTTTAATTTTTGCTGAAAAAATTAAAAAAGGTTGCAATCTTCTCCGTTTTTGTTTTATTATCCCCCTTAAGGAAAAAGCAATTTCCTGTCATCCCTAGGGATATAACCCGCGCAACTTCTTCGCCTCTGCCACTCGCCCTATGCCCAGCATTAATGCTGCGGTTCGCATATCTATGCCTTGTTTATTGGAAAGGGCCAGCACCCTGTTGAATGTACCTACCATAACATCTTTCAGCTTTTTCTGAATGTCTTCTTCACTCCAGAAATAATACTGAATATCCTGTACCCATTCAAAATACGAGACCGTTACTCCACCGGCATTGGCAAGGATATCAGGCACTAAAAACACCTTTTTGGCCTGCAATATCTTATCCGCTTCTGGTGTTGTCGGACCATTGGCGCCTTCTACGATAATTTTCGCCTTAACCTTGTCGGCATTTTGTTCGGTAATCTGCCCCTCAATAGCCGCCGGAATAATAACATCGCAATCCAGTTCAAAAAGCTCTTCATTTGTTATGGCATCGGCATCCCTCAGACCAATAACATGTTTATGTTCTTTAATATAGTGTAAAAGATAAGGAAGGAGTATGCCCTTTGGATTATATGCCCCACCACTCACATCGCTTATGGCCACAATATTACAACCCTGTTCATAGAGAAGCCTTGCAGCTACAGAACCGACATTACCCATACCCTGTATGGCCACACGTAAGCCACGAAGTTCTTTATATAACACCCGCGCCGCCTCCATTACCATATAGGCAACCCCTCTGCCAGTGCCTTCTGCCCTTCCTAACGAACCACCTAATAATAAGGGTTTACCGGTAACGACACCAGGAACCGTGTTGCCTTGCTGCATGCTATACGTATCCATCATCCAGGCCATCGTTTGTGAATTGGTGTAAAGATCCGGGGCAGGGATGTCCTTATCTGGCCCTATGATCTGAACAATTTCCGTGGTATAACGCCGGGTCATACGTTCCAGCTCACCTTCTGACATTTCCTCTGGACTGCATTGAACCCCGCCTTTAGCTCCTCCATAAGGCATGTGCATGAGGGCGCATTTCCATGTCATCAGCATGGCAAGGGCTGAAACCTCTTCAAGGTCTACATTGGGATGGTATCGTATACCGCCTTTGGAAGGACCTAAGGTAATATCATGTTGTACCCGATAGCCTTTGAAAACCTTTGCTTTACCATTATCCATTTTAACGGGTACAGAAACAATAAGGGAGCGTTTTGGATTCCGCATACGCTCCCTTATGCCATCTTCTATATTTAGCATCTCCACAACGGTATCAAACTGCTGCAGTGCTGTTTCGTAAAGGATATTGTTTGCATTCATCTCACACCGTAACCTCACATTGAATCAAATTATTTACTCCCTAACCCGAACGAGTCGGAAGAGATTATCAATAACCATGAACTGTCCTTCATCGTTTCAAAAATTAAACGTTTCCTATGACGATATACAATTCTTTTTTAATTTAGTTCGGGTCAGTTACCCGAAAACTTAAAGGGTAAATAATATTACATTTTAAAAAGCTAACAGAGTCGCCGAGAAAATTGAAAGACATTATAGTAAGTTAAAACGCAGAATGCAAGTCCACGAGATATTTTTCCCATGTAGAAATTTTGTAACAGTTTACTTTTTTGAAAAAATACCGTGAAAAGCCCCGTTAGGAGCGATATGTTTATAGACAAACCATTTTCAGCATTTGGATTTTTTTACACATGCAAAAAGATAATTCGTTTAATCCAATGAACATACGCCTCTTCGGTTCTCATGCTGTAGTACTTTACCCGGATTGCATCACGCACCTGATCCAATAATTTAGGTTTAGACATAATAGTTAATTTGAAAAAATAAAATATATTGAAATATTTTGGTGATTTTGGTACTTAAAATACATTGTTGGCAAAATATTCATAAACTTTATTATATGCCCAAATGACCGTATAATAAGTCACCAGTAAACGTATTATATGTACTAATAGCCGTAAAATAAGACGGCTATTAGTACATATAATTCATGTTGAACGAAACCGCTTCGCGGTAGCATTTCATAGAGTATGAGATTCGATTGTTTGTTCTTTGAAATGGGAAGAATTATTTACCAGGCTTACCGGGATTGATCCGCGGATATGCCCTTGTTGTAGAAAGGGCCGGATGGTGAGGATGGAAACATTACTCCCCCTCATTCATTCTCCTCCCGGAAAGGTATAATTTCTGTCTTGCTTTATGCCATAGAGAAGTGTATTTTTACGGTACATAGGGGAGAAGTACGCCCTTTTTGAGCAAATACCTTGAAAGAATACATGAATTTTCAAAATATCTCCGGAAAACACGATGTTTCCGAAAGCATTATTGACAAATATCAACTACAGAAGTAACAAAAACCGTATTTTACCTAGAAGCCGTATGATTGAATCCCCATAGTGTGGGGTGCAGCGGCTTCGTTCAATGGTATTTTATCCGTAATTGAGCTTGCGAAGAGGGAATGATAAGCCTGTTTCTCTTTTCTCAGATGCAGATAAAGCCGGTACGGTATTATTATCCAGCTCAACTACGGATAAAATACTTAATGTTAGGCAGGAGCAAGCTATTTTATCCAGACCTTGAATGATGCTGTCCAAAAAGTGAAAAATAACCATGAATCGTTCAACATATTTCAACCACATCGAAGAAAAACTCTGTCTGCTTGCTACTCGCCTAGAGGTGCGAGGGCGCTTGAATATTCTGGACCTGAATCTGCATTCAGAGAACTTTTATCTGCACTTATTCAATATGCTCTTCGGTTGGGAGCTTCAAAACCTTAATACTGTGCGGCAAAATGCGGCAGGTGTTGATTTAGTTGATACCAGAAATAAAATCATTGTCCAGGTTTCTGCCACAGCAACCAAGCAAAAAATTGAATCTGCCCTTGCTAAAGACCTTTCCGCCTACAAGGACTATTCCTTCAAGTTTATATCCATCTCCAAAGATGCCCAGGACTTACGAACCAAAACATTTTCGAATCCTTACAATCTGACGTTTTTGCCCGCTAATGATATTTTTGATATCCACACTCTTTTAGCGTTAATTATTACGATGGAAATAGACCGGACGAAAGAAATCTACGACTTTCTGAAAAAGGAGCTCAAGAGCGAGCCTGACCCAGAGAAAGTAGAGTCCAGCCTGACGACAATCATCAAAATTCTTTCCAAAGAAGATTGGAGTCAGGGGGTATCGGACTTTGAAACAGTACCCTTCGATGTTGAAGCAAAGATTTCGTACAATCAACTGAACACCGCCAGAACTCTTATCGAAGACTATGCATTCCATTGTCCTCGTATCGATAAAATCTATTCGGAATTTGACAGACAGGGCGCTAACAAAAGCCTTTCGATTCTCAAGCGTATCCGCACCGAGTACATCAAATTAGGCTCAGCTGATTCTCCTGACCAATGTTTTTTCTCGATTATTGAAAAGGTTGTCCAGAAGATTCGGGAGAGTGCCAATTACACGCCTATACCTGAAGAAGAACTTGAGTTGTGTGTTCAGATTCTCGTTGTGGATGCTTTCATTCGTTGCAAAATCTTCAAAAATCCTTTAGGAAATAACGATGCTCGTTCCTGACAACATTCATCCCGAGCAGACCATTTACTTCAACGGTGCTTTTGTGCTGAAGGCGATTCAAGAACATCGTGTGATGGATATGCTCGATTTATATATACAGACAACAACTGAGCGAGAAATGAGCATGCCAGTTTTTGTACTGTGTCTCGACTGGCTTTTTCTCCTAAATCTGGTCACATTGAATGACCACGGCAAGGTGGAACTATGTTCTTGAAGTCACTGACCATTATCCGTGGGGATGGCGCCATAATCCGAGACATCCGATTCCACGCAGGTCTTAATCTCATTGTTGACGAAACACCCGTTGTAAGCGGCAAAGAGACCGGGAACAACGTCGGTAAGACAACGGTTCTGAAGTTGGTTGATTTCTGTCTTGGTGCCGACGCGAAGGGGATATACTCCGACCACGAAAACAGACGGAACGAGTACAAACTTGTCAAAGATTTTCTTATTGACAATAAAGTGCGTGTTTCGCTGGTTCTCAAAGATGACCTTTTGGAGGAAGAATCTCGGGAAGTGCTCATTGAACGAAACTTTATGACCCGCAAAGACAAAATTCAACGCATAGACGGCAACAATAAAACTGATAACGAGTTTGAAGAAACATTAACCGATCTTCTGTTTCCCGGACATTACGGGAAGAAACCGACATTCCGGCAGATAATTGCTCACAATATCCGCTATAAAGATTTAAGCATAAACAATACCCTAAAGAATCTAGACCGTTTTACTCGTGACGATGAGTATGAGACGCTCTATCTCTTTCTTTTCGGTTGTGATTTCGAGCACGGAGATACCAAGCAGGAGTTGCGCTCTCAAATCGATATCGAGGAAAAATTCAAGAAACGCCTTGAGTCTGAACAGACGAAATCGGCATACGAGACTGCGATGGCCCTTCTTCAATCAGAGATAGAAGAACTTGAACGTCGAAAGGAATCACTCAACCTTAATCCAAATTTTGAATCGGATTTGGACAAGCTGAACAGAGTTAAATATCAGATAAATCTTACTACATCTGAAATTGGCAGACTTGAATTGCGGAAAGATTTGATTTCAGAAGCCCAGAGGGAGATACAATCGGGTGTATCCACCATAGATCTGCAGCAGTTACAGCAGATCTATCAGCAGGCAACATCTCTGGTGCGCGGAATTCAAAAGACCTTTCAGGAACTTCTTGATTTTCACAACCAAATGGTGGAGTCCAAGATTCGGTTCATTGCACAGGATTTACCGAAGATTGACGCGAAGCTTACCGCGCAACGTGAGCATTTGAACCGCCTCTTGGCTGAAGAATCCGAATTAAGTGCCGCTATCACCCAAAGTGATTCTTTCGAGGTGCTTGAGCAATTAATTGTGGAGCTTAATGCCAAACACCATACAAAGGGTGAATATGAAAATACCCTGCGACAATTAAGTGCTATAGAATCAAAATTGACTGAACTCAATAGTAAACTCGCCGAAATTGACAATGAACTTTTCTCCGATGAATTCGCCCTTAAAATTAAAGAACAGGTAAATAAATTTAATCGGTATTTTTCATCTGTGTCGTATGAGTTGTATGGTGAAAAATATGCATTAAAGGTTGATACAAAAGCAGTAAAGGGACGCCGCCTTTATGAATTCACAGCATTTAACACCAATTTCAGTTCTGGGAAAAAACAGGGTGAAATATCCTGTTTTGATATTGCTTACACCCTCTTTGCCGATGAAGAGAATATCCCCTGCATGCACTTTCTCCTCAATGACAAAAAAGAACTGATGCATAATAATCAACTTCTGAAGATTGCCAATCTTGTCAATACAAAGGGGATACAGTTTGTTGCATCAATTCTAAAAGACAAGCTACCGGAGGAGTTGAATAAAGATGAGTATGTGGTGGTGAAGTTGTCACAGGATGATAAACTTTTCAGGATTGAAAGGCGCATTGATGCCTAATCGGGTAATCGGGAGGTCGTAGATTAACGCCTCCCAATCCCCACACCACCGGACATGCGGCTCCGCATCCGGCGGTTCATTGTGGATAATGTATCGCAACCCATAGCTCCTTTACTGAAATCAGTCCCTGTTTTG
>JAUQXU010000141.1 GCA_030837935.1 Candidatus Brocadia sp. | reverse complement strand
ACTTTTACAAAAAGTGCGTTTTCGTTCAGACACTACATAGAAACTTATTTACTACGGTTATTATACATTCAAGTTCAGCCCCCATAATATCCTTTTAAGAAATGGGAGATTCAGGAGGGACATCTTTCCTTTGAATTTGTTGGGTTTTGTGCCTCATTGCTAATTCAGGATTGCAGCCTGAACCAGCAGAGGAAAATTTTATAAGACAGGGTTTGATTGATTAAGGTTTGGCATCGGGTGATTAAGCTGACGACATACATAATTTCAATTCATAGAATTAATTAAAGTGTCCACGGAGTTCGAGGCACTAAAAATCATAATTGGCAAAACCACCCAATCAATATGGTATAGTGTAGAGATTTAACCAAGGCCTCCCGTAAATTTGCCTTCCCGTTATTGGAATATTTCGATGCCATCCATTTTACCAAACAGACGGGTTATGTGAGGCTGTTATTATAAACCATCTTAATTTCCATCAGACATCAAACTGACGTCATCGATTCTGAACGTTGTGGTATTGATGCTATCGGTAGTTGCCAGAAAATATATCGTAACGGTCTGCCCTTTGTATGAGGTCACATCAAGGCTTTTTTTGCTGTAAATTCCTAATGTCCCTTTATCGGCATTGCTGAGGGTAGCAACTGTTGCTAAATGACCCCCCAAAGAATTTTTAATAACTGCGTAGAGCACATCAATATCCTGATTCATTTGATGTTGTTATATTATACCAAAAACTTATAGTAGCCGAAGTTGCATTGGATGGGATAGTTACTGATTGGTACATGGAACCATTCGCATTGTTTTTTGGCGTTCCACTGTGTCTACACCTCCCGCTGCATAGCCCGGCGGGGTGCGAGAGTTATGAAGATTTGTACCAGAAGAAAAACTGCCGTTGGTAACACACTCAACTTGAGGATTAATAGGTGAAATCACCTGGAAGTTTGCCGTATTGGAACTCTGCCTGTCAGGATTAGTCACCTTCACCCACCACGTATCTTGCTTCGTACCGGTGGTGATTGAAATACGCACCTGGCTTGAACTGTCCACAAACACCCGCGAACTATCCAACACCTTTGAACTCCCAGTCCAGCCAACCGCCACCGTAAGTCCCGGTGCAAAGTTATTGCCGTAGAGCGTAATGGTCTGCAGATTGTCAGAACCTATCACCGGATTCGGACTCACACTGTTAATAACCGGTGGAGGATTTTCATTAAGTGTAATACTGTCATTCACGACTACCGATTCAACGCCAGCACTGTTTTTAATCTTGAAATAGACAGTCTTAGTGCCATTGCCGGAACTTAAAGTAAAACTCGGAACCGTGGAGTAGCTCTGCCAACTGGTACCACTAAATGTGAATGACTCACTTGCCATATAATGGGTTGGACTGTCCGTTGTCGTGTTATTGAGAGTCACTATACGGCTGTTGATGCTGGATGCATTGCTGTTGATCCTGAAATAAGTAACGGTTAGCGAAGTACCTCCTATGGTAAAGTTGTTGTCACTGGTATCTGTAAAGGAACTATTTGTCGTGCTGGTGACCCTGACCTTATAATCGCTTCCTGTGGTTTGAGTCGAAGGGATCGTCCAGTTGTATGAGCCACTCCCATTACTTCCAATGAATGCACTGGAGGTAATGGGAGTGATTGATCCACCCTTCAAAAGCTCGATCTTCAGGTAAGATCCGGGATTCCCTGTGTATGCCCAGCGGATAGTTTGGGTGGTACCATTCTGCCAACTCTCTCCTCCGTTGGGAGAGGCAACGGTGACAGTAGGGACAAGTCTAGTCTGCTTTAAAAGTTCTGCCCAAACCCCTTTATCACTGGTCTCACATGTGTGTGTTTCAAATATTAGACTTGCAGTACAACCAAGGGGAACGCAACATCTCTGGCCTTGATTGGAAATTGGTATTGCTTGTGGATTAAGCCCACTGGTACCAACCATATTAATAAGGTTTTGGTGATCCTTTGGGATTATTCCATTGCCTTCCTCTGTAGTACATATTATGAAAATCGGTATTGATTGATGCATAAGACCGCTGGTCCCCGATAGATTAGCAAGGTCTTGAGAATCTGTTGTAACTATTCCATCACCATCCACATATACACAGAATATTTCGTTTGTTATATAATTTTGATAATCTGTCGTGACGATACCATCACCATATTCTGTAGTACAATTAGGTATAGTTTTCACGCCTATGCCTATAATAGAGGCATACAAAATATCAGGTGGAAGAGAATTGTCTTTCAAATTATTCAACATACCAAGAGCCTCACTATTAGGCTCTAAATCAATGACGGCTATTGGTATTACTTTTTTGAAGCACGCTGCTATCTCTGCTGACTCTGATCCTTGATGTGGAGTTCCAATCGTAATGAGTTGGGCAACATCACTTCTATAATTAATTCTTGGGGAGGTTTTATTCTCATCATATCGCGCCAATCCCTGTAAATATTCCCTAGCGGCAAGTCCTCCCATACTGTGGGAAATAAGAATAACTTTTGTTTTTCCTGCATTTTTGTCTAAAACGGCCTGAATGATGGCGGCTAATTCATAGCCCTGCTGATCAAGATGTAAATCTACATTGCTAGAAAAATTCAATGTATAGAAGTCGCCTGATTTATCTACACCAATTACTTGTTTTGTATTTCGGTCATAAGTGGGCGACCCTCCGAAACACCAACCATTGTCTGTTAAGAATTTACTAAGCTCAGCCCATGATTCAGCACTACCCATTAAACCATGAACAAAAATAACTGGAAACGGACGCTTTGACTTCGATGATTGATTGCAAGTAGCAGTGGTTTGAACAACATCCGAACTTTTACTTTCTTTGCTCCTTGTAAGTATGTGAGTTCCCTCTGGTTCAATATCGATAATCTTTATAGATTTTCCCCACTTTTTACTCCCCAAATTTAAGACCGTTGACTTTACACCCCTATCTTCCATTCTTACCATAGAATATGCATTCAGTACACCACCCTTATCTGTGCCCGTTATCTCAAATCCCCCTATGGTCTTATCTTCATCGGGAATGCCCATAGCTGCGGTAAGGCCATTACCGTCTAAAATCCCTATAACCTCATACCCAATTACAGGCTGGTTGGAAGTGACCTTGAGAGTTGCCGCATTTAAAGGTATAGCATCTCCCTCAATAGTATCTATATTTGCTGTATTGATGACATAAGTTACACCAGGCAAAATGGTTTGACTTTGGATAATCCCCAGTGAGTTATTGCTGGCATCAAATGCCTCAACGGCAACACTGGCTATATCATTACCAGGATTTAAAATACCCACCTTTGTCCATAAATTGAAGTTTTCTCCTTTGGTTGCAATAGGGAACGTCCAACCCTTGCTGGTAGTGGTTAGGGCAGGCA
Source organism: Candidatus Brocadia sp. (assembly GCA_030837935.1). Taxonomy (GTDB): domain Bacteria; phylum Planctomycetota; class Brocadiia; order Brocadiales; family Brocadiaceae; genus Brocadia. The sequence goes on along the minus strand of JAUQXU010000141.1, from coordinate 13,828 downwards.
ATCCCACAAGGTCAACCCCAGGGTAGTCCACAAGCTGAAGTCCAATAATATTACTCTCTGAATTGACCCTCACCATTGACAGGTCTTTTAATGTTCTTGGGTCAAAGATTTCCACGAGGGAGAAGGTCTTGTTTTCCATTGACGAAAGGGATGGTAAAGCATTACGGTCTATCTCATATCCTTCTTTATCTAAGGCTATAATGTCAATACTGGCTGGGGTTGTGTTTGGGTTTAAAAGGGTAATGGTCTCGTAGATATAGATGTCATCATAGTTAACCAGTGACGGGAAATCAAGTTGTTTGGATGGTTCTTTGATGGCTGGGACTACTTCTGATTTTTTACCATCGGTTGTCTTGAAGATGGCATTGCAGATAAGATTTCCATTCGATTCAATCTTTAAGGATTCAGTGCCTGGCGGCAAGATTTGGGTATTTATCGTCTTTGTTTTGTTCGCTCTAAGCCGTTTAACACCTGTAATAACCCCAAGGGATACACCATCTTTGTCGTATGCAGTGAGTGTTACGGTAACTCGTCGGTGCTCACCTTTACATTCCGTGTTCGTAATATTTATGGTGGTCTGCCAACCTTGGCCGAGATTTAAGTGAGGGAGATAGTAGATATTTGAATTTGCTACATCCTGGCTATAAGCAAGGCTCGAATGACCTATCGTCAGAGGATGAGTAATTAACGTTAAGGAAAAGCACAACATAAACAGGGCTGCAATGGGAATGATCCTTCTAAAATTACTCTTCCTTACCATAGGTATCTCCTCTATTTTATGTTTTAGATTTCAATCGGTGGATTCGCTGCGATTAATCCACCATTTTATAATGATATCCTTCGATTTATTGTCTTACCTTTACGGTTATTGTTGTCTTTTTTTCCTGCCTTTGCAGGAAAAAAGTTTGAAGACCCTTTACTTTGCGTCCCCTGATCACTCAGGGTTTGCCTTTATCGTTAAGTTCTTTATTTTTTACAAAATTGAACGAACCGATGGTCTGTTTTTACATAAAAATCTCATTTCTGACATTTTTGTCCAAAACAAAAAAAGCCTTACCACCGATTTTTAAAACATCTTCGGTAGCAAGGCTATCTTTATATTTTCCTGCTTTTACAGGAAAATATTTGAAGACCCTTTTCCTTTGCGTCCCCCTGGTTGCCCAAGGTTTGCCTTTGTCGTAATGCTCTTACTATGTAGATAATTCTTTATAAAAAGCCATTATTGAAAACGTACCCACAATGACAAAAGCAATGTTATATGAATCCCGTAGGGATGAAATGATTATAGCCGATAGCATAAACCCCGACGATAAACCCCTGAGGGGTGATATGGTCGTTTTTCCGTGAAATGCCCAGCGTGTTCATTATGTCATCCCTTTGGGATTAAATGTTGTTTTCGGTTTTTTTAGCTATAATCATTTTACCCCTTCGGGGTTCTTGTTTTCATATTTTTAATAAATCACAATTAATGAACACGTTTAGTATATTTTCCCTACATTCACCAATCTCTACATTTACAGCATGTGGAAGGTGTATAACATCGAAAATATGAAGGAGCGGCAAACCGCCAATTTCACATAAATGGATAAGTGGTCCAGCATCAGATACTGCGGCTTTCACTTCTTCGTTGCCCATGACAAATCCTCTATCATGGCGTCGCATTGTTTTTCGGCTAATTCCACCCAATCAATGCCAACGGATTCTATCGCCTCATTGCGAGAAATCTTTCCACGCAAATAACGACCAAGTACAAATTATATAGTACTATACATTATTGAGATTAAAATTTGTTGTTTTTTTCATCATAATCATATATCATTTTTAGTAATAGTTCACCGCGGAGGGGACGGAAAACACAGAGAAAACAAATGAAAAGAGAACAATTCGAATAACAACCCCGTTAGTCCCCCTTTGTTAAGGGGGACTAACGGGGTTGTTGCTCTGCGTTTTCTGCGCTCTTTGCGGTGAATGGCATTTATTCTGTATCTTTTCTCTGTGAACCCTGTGGTAAAAATTATTTGAGAAATTAAACAATGAATTACAAACCCTATGCCATCTCCTGGAACACGACCTATCGGTGCAACCTGCGCTGCAGTCACTGCTACCTCGATACAAATGCATTAACCAGACAATCTGCCAGTGAACTCAGTACACAAGAGGGGCTTCGGCTCATCGACCAAATGGCCGAGCTTAATCCCAATCTACTCCTGATCCTTACTGGTGGAGAGCCCTTATTAAGAAAAGACATTTACGAACTGGCCTCTTACGCATCAAAAAAAGGGATGATGGTTGTCCTGGGAACGAACGGCAATCTGATCGATGACGATATCGCCAAGAAACTCAAGGAAAGCGGAGTGACAGGAATTGGTATCAGCCTTGACTCCCTCGTTCCTGAAAGACACGATAAATTCAGGGGCATTCCAGACGCCTGGGACGACACCCTGAACGGGATTGAGGCATGTCGCAGACAAGGCATCGAGTTTCAGATACAGACTACGGTTACCCGGGAAAATTTCCATGAAATCCCCGATATTATTGAATTTTCTTATAACCTCGGCGCTAAGGTCTTTAATCTCTTCTTTTTGGTGTGTACCGGCAAAGGACAAGAACTGACGGATATTACATCACAACAGTATGATCAGACATTGCACCAACTCTATGAGATCCAAAAGAAATATCAGGGAAAGATGATGGTGGGGGCAAAGTGCGCACCGCACTATCGAAGGATTGCGTATGAACATGATACCTCCTCTCCCCTCATCCGCACCTATGCGGGCGGCTGTCCTGCCGGCACTCATTATTGCAGGATTACCCCGGAAGGAGATGTTACTCCGTGTCCATACATGCCAAATATTTCCGGAAATATAAGAGAGAAAACCTTTGGAGAAATCTGGAAAGGCACTCCTGATTTTCAGACCTTGCGGGATGCCAATCTCCATGGCAGATGTGGTGTGTGTGAATTTCAATATATCTGCAAAGGATGCCGTGCACGTGCATTAGCGACCACAGGAAATCAGATGGACGAGGATGCATGGTGCGACTATGTTCCCGGAAAATATGGAAACAAGGTCATCCAATTGGCAACATCAGAAACCTTTGGTATAGAAGAAAATTTTACTATGCCATGGAGCATTGAGGCAAGGGGTATCCTGAAACAGATACCTTCTTTTGGACGAGGCATGGTTATTAAAGGCGTGGAACGCTTTGCTGCAAAAAATAATTATGAGGAAATAACGGTAGAAGTAATGAGAGCAGCGCGTGAAGAAATGATGTCGACCAGGAAGACTGCATTCCCCATGAAAAATGACGAAATAGTTCGAAGCCCCCTCCCCTCAACCCCTCCCACAAGGGGAGGGGAGGTGTTTGTTGATGAAATTACGAGAAGGCCAGAAACTGAGTTCCACACGCACCCAACTTCGTGCAATACGGCAACTACAGTCTCATGTGAGAATAAATTCTCTCCCCCTTTGATGGGGGAGGGTAGGGTTGGGGGTGAGCCATTGCAAGACAATGAAATCCCCTGGACTGAAGAGGCCAGGAAACGGGTGGGAAATGCGCCGGACTTTGTTCGGCCTGGCATTTACAAACTCATGCAAAAAAAGGCGAAACTGCATGGTTACAAGGAAATCACCTCAAAATTCCTCTCCGAGATACGGGATGAATCCATGCAGCTTGCATCGAAGCGCATCAGGAATATTGGATTTGATGAACTGCGGATGGACGCATGGGATAAAGCCAAGGAAAAGTTAAAGAATGCACGGAAAAAAGAGGTTATCGACAACATTAAGACATTCCTTGGTGAACGAACAGGTAAGAACGAGGGGATTATTACCAAATTTCAGACCTACCTTAAGAGCGCAGGTGAGGCGGTAAAAAAAGAAGGTTCGTCAGCGCTTGCTTGGACAGAGGCGGCAAAACAACGACTTGAAAAGGCGCCGATATTCGTTAGAGGAAGGGCAAAGAAGTCGATTGAAGATTTTGCGCTTCGGGAGGGGGTCACAGAAATCACCTGTGAACTGATTGATCAACACATGAAAAATATTCCCTCTTTTGTGAGAGATAAATTCAAATAACAACAAACCGCAAAAACGTTTGAAACCACAGATTGCACGGATGACACAGATAAAAATAGCAATTATTCATGAATGCCATTATAAAACAGATCCTGCATAAATACCGAAACCTGAAAAATATCTTCCCGCATGTTTTAAACAAGGTTCATATTCCCTCGTATAAATCTGTAAAAACGAAGATTATCATCTCTTCAATCCTTCTTTCTGTGTTTCCTATCTTTATCATGAGGGTGTTTATTTATCCTACGGAAAAAAAGGCCTTGCAGGACGCATTAATACAAAATCTTGAAGGGGTTGGGCATAAGCAGTCAGAACTTATTGTACGATGGATAGAGGAAAGGAAGTCCGATGCCAGGATCGTTGCCGAAAATCCTAACGTACCAGGCGTAATATATAAGTCGGAAGGAAGTGAAAATTTCTATAGACTCCTGCACCATTTAAACACCCTCAGGGAGGCTTACGGATACAAAGAAATCTTCATCTGTGACCGTTTGGGGGATTTAAAAATCACGACATCTACGGGAAAGGTGATTACCAATGTTGCAGGATTTGAGTTTTTCCAAAAGGCCGTAAATGGTATCACGTTTGTCTCAACCATTGATTCTTCGGTAATTCCGTTGGAGAATGAGTATGGAAAGCTGGAACTGGGGCTGCCGACCCTGTATATTACCACACCAGTTATCTATGAACACAAGATTATAGGCATTGTGTGCCTGAGGGTGGATGTAATGGAGATCAGCAAACTCATGAGGAGCGTCCGGTTGGGAGAAACGGGAGAAACGTATCTGATTAATAAGGATGGGTTTATGCTTTCTGAATCCAAGTACTTAAAACAACTCAAAGAAAGCGGACTCGTCCATCAAAGAACAACGCTTGAACTCAGAATAGTAAACCCTAAAACAGGAAAACTTACCAGGAGCGCCGAAGAATGTATCAAAGAAAGGAAGGGTCATGATGCAGAAGGCTATATAGACTATCGTGGCATCCTGGTACTGGGGTATTGGCAATGGATCCCGGAACTGGACTGGGGCATGATTGCCGAAATTGATGTAAATGAGGGCTACGGTCCGGTGAAAAGACTGCATACCACCGTTGCTCCGATCATAATTCTGGTAACACTCGCCGTCATTTCCTTTGCGTTCTTCTTTGGTAAAAAGATATCAGACCCTATTTTGTACCTTACCGAGGTAACCAGAAGCATCTCAGAAGGCGACTACAGCAAACGGTTAAAAATTACCTCCCATGACGAAATTGGAGAGTTGTCTCATTCCTTTAATAAGATGGCCAATATCCTGGAAGAGAAGACACAAATACTCAAGGAATATACAAGCAACTTAGAAAGGACCGTGGAGGAAAGGACAAAAGACTTAGTCCGTATGAATCAGGAACTGGAAAAACAGAGTAGCAACCTGGAGAGGGCATACAAAGAGTTGTTAACCCTTGATCAGATGAAGGACAAAATGATAAGGGATGTTTCTCATGAATTAAAATCCCCTGTTGCACAGGTACAAATGGCGATTGATCTGTGGTCCATGGAAGTCAAAAAAGAACACTTAGACCGCTCAAAAGAAGAAAAATTCAGCAAGATCATTAATAACAGTTTGCAAAGATTGCGAAAGACAATCGGGAGTATTCTTGATCTGTCTGTGTTAGAATCAGGCCGATTGATGTTCAGAAAAGAACCCATCCAGATGGATGAGCTGGTTTTACAAATAACGAGCGGTATGAGACTTTTGGCTGAAAAAAAGGGACTGGCCTTCATAAATCACGTGAATCAGGGGTTACCCGTTGTCATTGGTGACAAGGATGAAATTCTGCGTGTAGTCACCAACCTTGTAGACAATGCGATAAAATACACGGAAAAAGGAGAGATTCACGTATTTTTAGAACAAAAGGATGCCTTCATAGAATTTGCTGTAAAAGATACCGGAGTTGGTATTGGGTTACCAAAAGACCAGTTTGGGAAATTGTTTGAAAGATTTTTTCAGGAGCGTCCTAGGGTAGATGGCGCCGGGGTTGGTCTTGCAATCTGTAAAAATATCATTGATGTCCATAAAGGCAATTTGTGGGCAGAAAGTGAAGGGCGTGGAAAGGGTTCCACATTTAAATTTATCTTGCCAATAGCCTGGCAGGATATTTCCTAGCGCAACATAGCCCCAACCAAACAGAGTTACTTGGTAGTGAATAAGAAATACTGTCGTTTGTTTTTTAGCAAATTCGAAATTCAACTATCGAAATCCGAAACAAATTCTAATATCAAAAGACAGAAATGGGAAATGAGGTTTTTACAAAGTAATACTATAAACTACCGGCGATAAAAGGAGCCAATACCTTGAGTAAAAAAATACTCATAATAGAGGACGAAGATGAGTTTTTCTTTTTTTACGAAATGATGTTAGAAAACACTGATTATGCTGTTCAACGTGCCATAGATGGTAAGCAGGCATTTGAAATGATAGAAAGCGAAAGGCCAGACCTCATTATCCTGGATTTGTTACTTGACCAGATGAAAGGTGAAGACTTTCTGAAGCAATTAAAGTCAAATCCACAGTATGTCAGTATCCCGATTATTATTGCCAGTAGTTTTTCTCCGCGTTCATACAAAACGATATTTGAAGTAGATCCCGACTTAACCTTTTTAGAAAAGCCATTTGATCAGGAAAAATTACTTGCCGGGATTAAAGCTAAATTAAGGTAACACGTGAAATATTTTTTATCGATTAAAAGGTTTTTCATCGTAACGGCTGTCTTCCTTGTCGGCTGCCATTCCGTCCAACATACAGAATTTATTCAAACAAGATGCCCCAATCACCTTGAGCTATCTTTAATGCATGATATGGAAGATGGACAATTAGACATGCCCTTTGAGAATGCATGCCTCATTGCATCGGGCGTCAATACCGATAAAAAGATGCAGACTTATCTGAGAAAAATTGACCTCCTTATCTCACGAATCAGTCACGAAACAGATGTCAACAAAACCAGCGATCCGATAGCAAAGGCCGGGACAATATTTGATTGGCTACAAAAAAACGCTAATGAAGGGGTATATAATGATTGTTATGACATCAGAGACACCCTCAATATCAGGGTGGGAAACTGTCTCTCCTATGCAATACAGTTTACCATAATATGCCGGCACTTTGATATCGACATCAAGAATATCTTTGTTCCCGGGCATATTTATAATATGCTGGTATCCAGTGAGCAAACACGCTATTTTGAACATACCCACAGCGATGGTATCGTTAAGAACGCTGACAAATATCATCCTCAAAAGAAGATAATGAAGGACAAAGAACTGCTTGCAGAAATATTTTTATATAAGGCCCGCAATGCAAACAGCGACATGAAATACGAAGAATCATGTAAAAACTGTCAACGGGCGTTGCTGTGCAATCCTGATGATAACCGCCCTGTTATCCTGCTCCTGGATAATCACATTGCAAAGAAGAATTACGAAGAGGCATTTCGATATCTGAATGAATATCTCTCCCGGCATCCCGATGACAAGAAATCATTTAAAAATACCTATATATTATTACAGAGGTTGTGTAAAAAAGAGGATAATAAACTTGATTAACATGAGAACTGTGTATTTTTTTATGAGTATTCTTTTCGGGATACAACTATTTTCGGCTGTCAATATAGTCTTTGCGGTTGACTGGAATTTAGAAGATGAAACATCAAAAATAGAGTGGGGTTTAGAAGAAGAACCGCCAGTAAAATACGAATGGGGTTTAGAGGTACAGACGGTAGCACATAAGAAAAGCGATAGTATTGTATTACATTATGATGGAAAGGCGTGGAGTTGTATTTATAATGCATACAGCATGAGGCTTAATAGTATTTATGGATTCGATTCCGGCAATATTTTTGCTGCCGGCGACAATGGTATTGTGCTCCATTATAACGGTAATTCCTGGATAAAACAGGAAACTTATACAACTTCCCGGTTAAACAGAATTTGGGGTATCAGTCCAAAAAATGTCTATATCTCCGGAGATGGTGGTATCATTCTTCATTACAACGGTACGGAATGGAAAAAACAGACTATGATGACCACGAGTTGGTTTAGCAGTACCTGGGGCTTACATGCGAAATATATATTTATTGTGGGTGCATTAGGAAAGATATTGCATTACAATGGGAAAAAATGGATAGAACAGGATAGTGGCACTATCAACTGGCTTCATGGTGTCAAAGGCTGTAGTACTGATACTGTATATGCTGTTGGAGATTACGGTACCGTACTTCGTTATGATGGAAAAGAATGGGAAAAGATAATGCTCAATACAAATAAAAGGCTTACGAGTGTTTGTGTTCTTGATACAAATAATGTTTTTGTTGTGGGTGCTGATGGCTTGATACTTCACTATGATGGAATTCAATGGACACGTCAAAGAAGTGGCACAGATAACTGGTTAAGAAGGATATGGGCTATTGATTGCAATAATATCTTCGTCGTTGGTGATGATGGCACGATACTTTATTACGATGGTAAAAAATGGAACAAAAAGAAAAGTAATACTGATTATTTATTGTTGGGAATATGGGGAAATAAGAAAGACGATGTATACGTTGTGGGAATTAACCCAAAATAGTTACTGATTTTAGACTTTTATCCTGCGCATGGGAGGAACGACTGTGGCTACTTATAAATTCGTGGCAAAAGATTTAATGTCAGAAAAGGTGGTTTGTGTTCGTCCGGAAACCCCAATGAATGATCTTATAAAAATACTCGTCAAAAACCATATAAACGGGGCGCCCGTTGTGAATAAAGAGGGAAAACTGGTCGGGGTTGTCTCAAAGACGGATATTGTTGAATATGATGAAAAAACAAATAAAAAACGAGGCGGTATCACGAAAAAATCGTTTTATAGCGACACCAATGGAAAATTTAAAAAAGAACTGGATAAGCTATTAAAGACAAAAACCTTTGGAAAGACTTTAGTAAAGGACATCATGACACCCCGTGTTATTACTGCACAGGCTGATGATACGATAGATCGTCTTGCAAAGATTATGCATGATAAAAAAATCCATAGAGTCATTATTCTGGATAAGGAGCAGGTTATCGGCGTTGTGAGTACCCTAGACATCCTCCATGCCGTAAGCACTATGGGCTACGGCAGCAGTTCCTTCGTTACAGAAGAGGCAATTCTGGATTTGCAGGAACGGTTGGAAGCGGCAGAAAGGTCTATCCTGTCCCTGCGTGATATCCTTGCTAAAATTCACGGTGAGAAGTGAAATGTAGGTGCGAACCGCTGCATTCGCTAGAATCTCTTGACGATTCCATAACGCAGAAAATCTGCGGCCAAATCCCCCTTAAAAAAGGGGGGCGAACGGGGTTGTAAAAAACTTGCCAAAAAAAGTTTTTACACAGGAATACTATAAATACATCTCATGGCTAAAATAATGAATAAAAAACCGTTTATGCTTTTAGGAATTCTCCTTAGTTTGGTGCTTGTTGTGCTTATCTATCTAGTTACAGAATCCATATGTAACAGAGGGAAAACCGGTATTATAGAAAATAACTTTCAACAAGTAGTGCATGGCGTGGGTTTGGGCGCCACAACAAAACCGACCTGGTGCTATATCAACTTCGACCCGCGGATTGACCCGCGATGTCCCTGCATCGAATGGCCCATCCCGGGGGGATACTGTTACTGTCCTGACCATACAGGCACAGTTTCCTATATAGAGGGCAACATGGAAATGGGTGTGGCGATTGAGATCGTCAGAAACTGAAACAATCAACCTTAATCTACGATTAATTCAGAAGAAATACCTATGAAAAAACAAATGCCGATGACTATTGAGTTGGAGCCAGGGACGTATCATTGGTGTGCGTGTGGAAATACAAAAAACGAACCATTTTGTGATGGCTCACACCAGGGAACGGATAAGGTCCCATTTCCGTTTAAAATCATACTGAAAAGAAAATATGTAATTTGCAATTGTCATGTAACAAAAAATCCTCCGTTTTGTGACGGCATCTGTCGTCATATCAAAGAGGATGAAGCATGAATTCACAACACAGCCGCAACCAAAATAAACCACCCATGTATCCCCTCCTTCGCAAGGAAGGGATGAAGAAGAGGTAAAAACTTACACAAAAAAGATGTTTTTACACAGTAATACACTATTGAACATCCGTTATAAACACGAAGGCTGAGTGCAGAAGATATGGCTTCCACAATCAGCCTTCATGGTATCAAAGCCGCTTTTTAGCTGAGCATGTAATGGCAAACTTTACCATCGGATTAACGTATGAATGCTTTTAAGGTGCCCAGAGTATCCCGTCCTTGTTGATTATTATCGGGAAACATCCCTTTTTCCCACTTTTTCCCCCACTTTAAAATCCTGGTGGAGACCGCCTCGTGACCACGCCCCATTCTCTGCCATAGAGTTTGTATCTCCCTTTATATAGCGAGTATTTCTATCATGAAGGCCTCCACGTGACCACGGCCCCTTTGTGACAGTTGTCTTCGTATCATTTTGTGTAATTTTGCCGTGAGATCGGATACCACCACGCGCCCATTTTTCTTGCATTGCTTTTTCGGTCATCCTTGCCTGAATTTCACCAGAGGGAAAGCACATACTCGCTTGAAACACAGATTGAATAATTATCGCCGACACTAACAACACAAAACATTTCCCCATAATATTTGTATACATAAATACCTCCTTGTATTAAAGAAAAATTAATATACCTTATTACACAGAATTTTTAGCCATCAACACTCCTCCTCATCAATAAATTGAACGGTTTCTGTAAAAACATATTCCACATCCATAAACAAAAAAGCCTTACTGCAAAGATATGGATAAACATCTTCGGCAGTAAGGCTATCTTTCCATAAACAGCTGAAACAGTTTAAACTGCTTAAACGGCTTACGAAGACCCTTTACTTTGCGCCCCTTGATCACTCAAGGTTTGCCTTTATCGAAATGTATCTGATAGGAGAGTAAGCAAAACAAACTCCAGAACGCAAATAAGGTAAAAGATTTTGGAAAACATGTAACAATATAATACCTGAATCTTGCACGAAATTTTGATGCTCTCTTTTGCGTAAATCTCGTTCAAAGTCAATAGCAATAGGGCTTACAGAGCAACATATTTATTATCAATTAATTAAGTGCAAGATTCAGGAAATAATTTCAAGTTATGAGTACCAGACAGATATGAATAACAACGGATTTGTTTAAAAGAGATATGAAAAGTGTGCCATGTCACAAAAATGTGTCGGCACACAACTGTAGCATGACACAGCATATCAAGCTAAAATCGGCATAATTACATGGGATACCTGAAGATATTTTCGATATAACGTTTGACAATGTGTATGCAATTGAATAAAATACACATGGAGGTATGAGAAATGAAGGGTACTTTAAAAGTGAGAAAGCAATTTATTCTTGATCCGAAAAAGATAGAAGCCGTAAAAAAGATCACGGAGTCAAAGACAGATACTGAAGCTATCAATAAGGCCTTAGATATGGTAATAGCAAACAGCAAAATAGAAAAAATGCTTGTATCGATACGGGGAAAAGGGAATATAAAGGATGTTTACCACAGGGTTTCCGGTTAAAGTAATTTTCGATACCTCAATATATATACCTTTTATAAATGATGGAATTGCATATCCAACAGGCGAACTCAATGTCGCTATTGGAAAACAAATGCTTTATATGAGCTCAGTTGTTATTGAAGAACTCTATGCTGGTGCGTTTGATATCCAATCTATAAAACTCCTCGATACATTGCATAAAACGTTTGAAAGTCTCAATCGATTGTTAATTCCCGAAGCCGCTGATTGGCAAACGGCAGGAAAGGTTATAGCGAAAATTGGGAAGAAGTATGGATTTGAAGGTATATTTTTGTCTAAAATTACGAATGACGTTCTGATAGCTGTCTCTGCTCGAAGGATCGGGGCAATTGTAATTACAAATAATGTAAAGGATTTTTTAAGAATTAAAGAGTTTGTCGATTTCAAATATTACGAAGGACATGCATAACAATTGGCGTGAGCTCAGTCGAACGATCATCATGATCGGTTTTGTTTGATTATTGCCGTTCATCCATCGACATGCTCAGGATGAACAGTATAGGGTAAAATAGACAACCTTTCATCAATTCAGTATAATCACAAAAAGGTTCCTGTTGAGCCATAAATGCTATAGGTGAACATAAAGGTATAAAATTGTTATGAACAAACATATAAATTTACTCCTTTTAGCGACTGAAAATTTATTGCGGCACAGGACAAAGACCATTGTCGTCTGTCTTTGTATCATTGCCATCCTTACCCCTTTTATAACCGCCATTGCCATTTCAGAGGGTATACGGACGCAATCACTCATCTCCGTAAATGCCGGCGCCGACCTGTATCTGACATTTGACGAATTTGGCAGGAATGCGGCCATTCCCCTGAAATATCTGGACGAGATTAAAAAGATCTTCGGAGTAAAGAAGGCGATACCGCGTATTATCGGTCGAGGCTTTTTACAAAATAAACTGGCAGTAATTGTCGGTATCAATAGAGAAGACATTCCAGCGTCTGTTTCCTGCATTTCAGGCAGGATTTTTGAGAACGTAAATGAGGTGGTTGTGGGACATGAACTGGCAAGGCATTTTAAACTTCATGTTGGCGACCAGTTCAGCATGCGCTGCCAGCAGCGAAGGACCTTTACTGTTGTCGGTTTCTTTTCTTCAGATTCCAGTATCTGGGGGTCTTCTATGATATTCATGTCTTTCAGGGATGCCGGGGAACTGTTCGGCAAACAGGACGTTGCTACCGATATACAAATTCACAGCCTGCCAGGGCATAATTCAGAGATTGCGACTGATTTGTACGATATTCTTCAGAACGAACCATACCGGTTACAAGATAAACACATGATAGAGTTATATTTTAAAAAGGGGTTTATGCTGAAGGAGGGTATCTTTAGCGCCTTATATATCGTGGCCTTTGCACTGGGTGTTCCAGCCATTCTGGTTGCTTCTGGTTTTGGATTATCTGAGCGGAAGAAAGAAATCGGCATTATGAAGGCCACGGGATGGCAGACTCTGGAGGTATTAGAACTTATTTCCATTGAACAATTACTCATCAGTTTATTGGGAGCAACTATTGCCATAGTGCTATCTATTCTCTGGATCAAGGGTTTTAACGGCATTTTTATCGCACAGTTTTTTATTGCAGAGATAACCATGTTGCCCAAATTTACGATGCCTGCAAGGTTTTTACCATTACCGTGTCTGTTAAGTTTCTTTTTTGCCTTTCTCTTGACCATGGTGAGTAGTATCTATTCTTCGTGGAGGGCATCAACGGTCTCACCGGTTATGTCAATGCAATAATGATAAGGACAGAGAATCTTTGTAAATCTTATAGCCATCATTCACACCACGAGGTGCGCGCCCTATATGACATTCATGTCACCATTTCAAAAAACAGCTTTGTGGTATTTAACGGTCCATCCGGCTCCGGGAAGACTACCCTGCTCAACATCATCGGCACCCTGGACCGACCTACTGCGGGTAAGGTGTTCATGTATGGCGAAGAGATTACCGCGTTTTCTGATATTGCCCTTGCACGGCTGCGGCGCGAAAAGATCGGTTTTATCTTTCAGGACTTTCATCTCATCCCAAGGCTCACCAGTTGGGAGAATGTCTCTTATCCCCTTATTCCTTCAGGGATCGGTTCCAAGGAACGTTTTGAGAGGGCAAAATTACTGTTAGAAAAAATGGAACT
>JAUQXU010000140.1 GCA_030837935.1 Candidatus Brocadia sp. | reverse complement strand
CCTATGAAATCAATTCCAGGGCAATAAAAGCCAGCGACGAGATGTTGTCCACTATTAATAATCTAACGTAGATTGTATAGGAATTTTCATTTTATTTATGCGGGTTTTTAGGGTGGCACGGACAAACTTTGTTTGTCTGTGTCTGACTGGCAAAAAATATGTAATACTATGTAATACATGGTGAGGATGTAGTATGAAATTAAACTTCCTGATGCTTTTACCTGCAGCGTTACTCTTTGGCGTGCATACAGTAGTCGGTGAAAAGATCAACATCGAAATTAAGGATAAAGTAACCTTGCCTGAAAAGCAGATTATCTTGGGTGATATTGCGCACGTTTCATGCAATAACCCATCTTTTTTGGAAAGGATAAACAATATCCTTATAGGAAACACCCCATGGCCTGGTAACGTCAGAAAAATAGAACGGGACATCCTTAGTGCACGCCTTGTGGATGAGGGTATTGATTTAAAAGAGGTTTCTTACGGCAGCACAACTTTTGCATTGGTCTCGGTTGAATCAATAACCATTTCAGGAGAATATATCCTGAAGAAAGCAAAAGAATATCTGCTGTCTAAATTATTCCAGCCAGAACGTGAAATAATCATTGAGTCTGACAGACCTCCTAAAGATAAATTATTACCTGCTAATGAAGGAATTATCCGCTTGGAGGTATCACAAAGCGATGCTAACAAAGACAGAGGTAATGTTCAACTTGTTGTTCGTATATTAATCGACGAGAAATTGCGCCTGAAAGTGCCTGTGTTTTTCAATATACGTGTATACGAAGACATTGTTACTTCAAACAGGAAAATAGACAGAAACGACATCCTGACTTTAGATAACCTGGTGATTAACAGGGCGGAAACTACAAAACTTGCTGGCTTAACGTTTGCCAATGTAGAAGACCTCCTGGGAAAACGTGCCATACGACCAATCTTGCCAAATGCACCAATTACAGCAGAAATCGTGGATAATCCTCCTGCCATAAAAAAAGGGGATTTCATTAAAATATTTGTTCAGACAGGTAATCTTCATATTGTTACAAAGGGAGTGGCGAAAGAGGACGGCTATTTGGGAAAAATCATCAGGATAAAAAACATTGATTCAAATAAAGAATTATACGGCAAGGTTGAGGATTCGTCCTCGGTTAAGATCATTTTTTAAGGAATGACCTTGGAAATTAAACGTCAGAAGCAGTATAGCTATGGCCAAATTACACAGCCTGCATCTCCCGTTTTACAAGGAAAATTAAAAATGTTTGTAAAAAAAAACATATTTCTGCAAAGAGGTGTGATAACGTTTCTCTGTACAAGCATGGTACTGTTGATGCTAAACAACGACGCCCGGGCAGATTCAATCTGGAAAAAACGGGTTACCCTCAACACGAATCTGTTTACTGACAACAGGGCCAGGGGGATAGGAGACATTGTAACGGTACGGATTAACGAATCTACCGAAATTACAGGAAAAGAAGACTCCAGCGCTGACAATAAGAACAGCCATAGTGTAAATATTGATACCACAAATTTTTTCACAAAACCTTTGGGGGATACGAGCGGTTATTTACCAAATATTAAATCAGATACAAGCCATAGTTTCAGTGGTAAGGGAGCATATGAAAGTAACCGCAATGTTAATTTAGAACTCACAGCCGTTGTTACTGAAATACTGGCTAATGGTAATCTCATTATTGAAGGGAATCGTGACGTCAATATTAACGGTGAAAAATACAATATTAAGGTGTCTGGTATCGTACGTCCCATTGATATCAGTATAGACAACGTGGTTCAATCGTCTTCGATTGCAAATGCCAATATAATGCTTGAGGGGAAGGGATTTCTGACACGGGCTGGTAAACGCGGATGGTGGAATCGAATTCAAGAAGTTATTTGGCCATTTTAAGTACATGATAAGGAATTTCAAACACCCCCCATAATCCCCCCGTAAACGGGGGGACACAGGGGGTAACCAAATACAAGTCGCCGAAGGCCTAATTAAATGTTAAGGAATTTCAAGGTGTGGGAAGTGCGGTTTTCGGTTTTTTTAATTATCAAACATATAAGGCAAAGATGTTATGAAAAGTAAAGAATGTATCGTACGCTCTGTTTTTAAATACGTAAAGGTTACATGTATTCTTGTAATTCTTTTATTAACGGGTACGTTTTTTAAGTCCGCATATGCTGCAGTTCGTGTTAAGGATATAGCCTATGTACAAGGTGTTCGTGATAACCAGCTTTATGGATATGGTCTTGTTATTGGTCTTCAGGGAAGTGGCGATAGTCAGATATTCAGGGTTACAAGACAGATGGCCGTAAATATTTTTGAAAAGTTGGGTGTGTTAATATCTGAAGCCGACTTTCTGTCAAAAAACGTTGCAGCGGTCATGATTACGGTAAATATTCCTGCCTTTTCCAGACCCGGCGACAAACTTGACGTGGTAGTATCTTCTATTGGTGATTCGAAGAGCCTTGAAGGTGGTGTTTTGCTTCAGACTGCCTTACAAGGCGCTGACAATGAAGTATATGCCGTGGCCCAAGGACCTTTATCCATAGGCGGGTATAATATAGAAGGCCAAGCTCAATCTTTGCGTAAAAACATATCTACGACCGCATATATAT
>JAUQXU010000139.1 GCA_030837935.1 Candidatus Brocadia sp. | reverse complement strand
GTGGCTCATGCGCGATAAGGCAAGTGTAAGAACCCTTATTAATATTGGTGGCCAGGACTGTAAGGTGATTGCCCTTGATAATAATGGAATAATGGTAGATTTCGCGATGAACGATAAATGCGCCGCCGGGACGGGACGATTCCTGGAAGTTATGAGTCGTATTCTTGAGGTGGAATTGGATGAATTAGGTATATTGTCAGAAAAGGCAGAAGATATACCACACATAAATAGCTTATGTACCGTCTTTGGCGAGTCAGAGGTTATTTCGCTCCTATCCCAGGGAAGAAAAGTGGAGGATATCATTGCAGGCATTCATCAATCTATTGCCAAACGGGTGGGCGCCATGGTCAAAAAGATTGGCGTCAAAGAGGCCGTATTTTTTGATGGTGGCCCTGCCTTTAATAAAGGATTGAAGGATGCATTGGAACGAGAATTGGATGTAGATTTATATGTGCCACCCGATCCACAGATCACTACAGCCCTGGGTGCGGCCATCATTGCGTATGAGAACTACATCAAAAAACATAGCACCATGTAGTCTCAGCATCATCCGCGTATATCAACGGAGTAAAAGTAATGGGATGTTTTAAAGGTGCAATACTGAATGCTGAGATGAATTTTAGATAAAATATACAGCTTAACCTTTTCGCTTCTTCAGGATTCTTTCTTCATATCTTGCTATAGTATCTTCTTGTTCCATGGTTTCAATAGACCCTGGCCTTTTCTTGCGCACCTCTGTAATGGCATTTTTTGCACTGCGTCCCTTATTTACAAGATAACAGGCTAACATAGTGCCAGTTCTCCCAATTCCGGCATCACAATGTACGACAATCTTTTTCTTAGAAGATATAAGATTGTTTACAAAGGTAACAAACTCCTCAATTTGTTCTTGTGTTGGCGATGTAAGGTCAGCTACAGGAATATGCTTATACTCAAATCCAAATTCTTCTATTAGCGTTTTATGAAGCGGTAATTCGGTTAACGATACTATTGCTTCAATTCCATTGTCTTTAAGAAATTCAAGATCTGATACTACCGATACAGGTCTTGCCATACCGGCTATTTCATTTTGTATAACCCAACTAAAGTTTCTAGGCATTTGCACTCTTTGTAAAATTGTTTAGCATTTCGTGAACTATCTCCAACGGCAAACCAACTGCATTGGAAAAGCTCCCATCCATTTTTTCAATAAACTTTTTCCCTTCACCTTGAACAGCATAAGCACCAGCCTTATCCATCGGTTCTCCTGATCTCACATATATCTCAATTTCGTCTTCTGTTATTTCTTTCATTATAATGCTTGTTCGGTCAATGCGCAATAACTTCTTTCTTTCCGGCATGTCTATTATGCACACAGCGGTAATAATATCATGCCCGGAACCACTCAGCATCTTAAGGATTCTTTTTGCATCTCGTGTGTCCTTAGGTTTACCCACAACACTTTCTTTATACACCACAATAGTATCTGCGCTGATAACTATTGCATTATCCAGTTTTCTCGCAACATCATTTGCCTTTAAGAATGCCAGGTTCCCGACTAACTCCTCCGGAAAAATTTTACAAGGAATACATTCTTCTATGGTATGCGGTATAATATCAAAATGGTATCCCGCCATTTTTAACAAAGTAATCCTTCTTGGCGAATTTGAAGCCAGCACCAAACGTTTCTTTAAAGCAAGTTTCATTTTAACAAAAAACCCTCCTGCTAAACAAATAGCAGAAGGGTAAAATATTTCAGATTTAATAACTTATGAATAGTTTCCACCTAAGCCGTTGCAACTTCAGGTTTAACTTCTTCAGCTGGCTGCGTTTCAATCGATCCCTCGACTAACTCAAAGACTACACGGGAGGCATTATCGTTAAGCCGTCTTCCTAATAAACGCAATTTTCTATCCCTACCTTCCATTTGGTATTCAAGTTTAGGTATTTTTCCAACACTGCTACCCGACAAAACTCCTAATCGGGTACCTGATAGTTTTAATATCCTCGTATACCCGCCGTTCCGATTGATATATCGCTGGGCAATACCACCAGTTTCACGCCATTTTCCCTCTCCAAACAGTTTCTGTGCAACATCAGCATTCCTCAATTTTGTGAGAACCTGGCGATAACAATGTACATAACCAGGCCTATCGGCGTTCTTTTTCAATAAACCTTTTTTGGCAATGGTAATTATCTTTTCAGCAAAGGACCTCGTCTCTTTTGCCTTTTCAAGTGTTGTAACAATTCTCCCGTACACAAAAAGGCTGTTCGTGATATTCTGCCTTAATGCCTTTCTGTGCGCACCGGTTCTTGATAAATGTCTTCCTCTCATTCTGTGTCTCATGGAACTATCCTTTCCCTTTTTCCATCTGTTTAATCGCCACAGGCATTCCTATCGTTAAATTTAATTGTGTCAGCTTTGTCTTGACTTCTTTGAGTGTTGTTTTACCAAAATTCTTAATCTCTAAAAGTTGTTCTTCTGTCTTTGCAATAAGGTCTCCAACCGTTGCAATACCTGAGGTCTCAAGACAATTAGATGCCCTTACTGATAAATCGAGCTCTGCGATAGGCATGCTTAATTTTTTACTAAGCTCTTCTTCAGATATCTCAGGAACAGATTCAATTCCCATCCTCTTTTCCACTTGTTGTAGTTCTCTGCCTATCTCAAAATATTGTACAAACGGATTCAAATGCTTTCTCATCACTTTTGCTGCTTCAACCAAAGCTATCTCGGGGGAAACTACACTATTTGTCCATATCTCCATAATAAGCTTATCATAATTTGTACGCCTACCAACACGTGTCTCTTCGATAGAGTAACGAACATTTCTAACAGGAGAAAATATCGAATCAACCGGTATGAGTCCGAATTCTTGTTCTTCTGGTTCATTTTCCTCAGCAGTCACATACCCGCGACCTTTTTTCACTTCCATTTCTACGTTAAAACTTACATCGTCAGAGAGCGTAGCAATATGCAAATCTCCATTGAGGATTTCCACGCCAGGGTCGACCACAATATCTTTCGCTTTTACTTCACCTTTCTTGCTTGCTTCTAATTTTATCACTTTTGGTTGATCCGTATTTAGCTTCACAACAATATTTTTGATATTCAACATTATATCTGTGACATCTTCCACAATACCGGGAATGCTCGTAAATTCATGACTTATCCCATCTATTTTGACAGATACCACCGCACTTCCTTCCAATGAAGAAAGCAAAATTCTACGCAAACTATTACCAATTGAATGGCCAAAACCACGCTCAAAAGGAGCGGCTATAAATTTGCCATATTTATCGGTCAAAGTCTCTTTTTCCACATCAACGCGGACGGGAAGTTCAAGACCTCTCCACCTTATTCGCATATTTTTCCCCCTAATCCAGTTAACAAGGGATCTTAAAATAAATTAAATGTCTAGCTGTGAATAAATATTATCTTAAGAAAAACAATATTCTGTGAGGCTTTTTAAAACATTCGTTGGTTTTACAGTTGCGGTATGAATCGAACCGATCCAATATACTTATTTAGAGCACAGTTCAACAATTAACTGCTCTTGAGCGGGAACTGAAATATCTTCCCTCGCAGGAAGCTGTGTTACCGCCCCTTCTAGTGTATCCGCTCTCGATTGTATCCAAGCAGGAATATTTCGACCTTTTACTAATTCTATATTTGCTTTAACAATATTTTGACTTATCTCATTATTCTTTGGCTTTATAATATCACCAGCCTTCACAAGGTAAGACCCAATATCAACCTTTTTATCGTTGACCAAGATATGACCATGCAGAATAAGTTGTCTAGCACTTTTTCTAGACGGAGCAAAAGAAAGTAGATACACAACATTATCAAGCCTTCTCTCTAACAACGCCAGCAGATTTTCTCCCGTATTTCCTTTTTGTCTCTCTGCCTTTTTAAAATAATTTTGAAACTGCCTATCCAAAATCCCGTAAAAACGCTTAAGCTTTTGTTTTTCTCTAAATTGGATACCGTACTTTGATAACTTACCTCTCCCCCAAGTAAACTGGCCAGGAGGATATTTTCGCTTTGTAATTGCGCACTTCACCGTATCGCACCGAATTCCTTTAAGAAATAGCTTTTCACCCTCCCTCCTACACAGCCTACATTGCGGACCTACATATCTTGCCATATTATTCCTTTCCTGAACCTATCTAATTCTGTTTATACCCTGCGTTTCTTTCTCGGCCTACAACCATTATGGGGAAGCGGTGTCACATCTTCTATTGCCTTAACACTCAGGCCAGCCGCTTGAAGCGCAGTGATTGCAGATTCCCTGCCTGGGCCTGGGCCCTTAACCCGAATTTCAATTTCCAGAACACCATATTTTTGTGCCTTATCAGCCGCACTCGATGCTGCCTTCTGAGCAGCAAAGGGGGTACTTTTTCGAGACCCTTTAAAACCTACCGTACCAGCGCTTGCCCAACATATTGTTTCTCCGTTGACATCAGATATTGTTACATACGTATTATTAAAAGTCGCCTTAATGTTTGCAATTGCTCGTGTAACGCTGCGCCTTATCTTTTTCTTGACTGCATTTGACATGATTATTTCTGCCCTCAAGCTAAACAAAAATTTTTTTTAAGAATTCTCCACACCGGAATAATTATTCCAGACAAAGTCGTGATCATGAAAATACCTTTTTAAAACAAAATCTGTATTAAACATTTCGTCTAATTTTTTATAGCTATTCATATTATATTTTTTACTCTTTTTTTTTCGTGCCATGATCATCAAATTTTTTGGCGTAAATTTAGGAGAGATCATCTCAATAAGTTTTACATAATAACCAGCACCCATAAGAAATTGTGCCCTTAACGCCTCTGTTAGAATATCTGCAAAACGATATCTTAAAAGTCCAAAGTCGGTTAGGTCCACCAGAGGATGCCCGCTTTTTAGACGATTCCTTATTTGATTCTCGCAACAAGGAACCACAATAATATACTTTGCCCCCAACTTGATGCCCTTAGCAATTGTTTCATCCGTAGCCGTGTCACACGCATGTAATGCAATTATCATGTCTATTGGTTTTTCGGGGAAAACGTCTATAACCCTTGCACATATAAACTGCATGTTTTTAAAGCCAAGGTTATCCCTAATCCGATAGCAAGTTTCCACAAGAATTCTATTGGTGTCTACACCATAAAAAAAAGTTTCTTTAGTAAAACGTTTCGAAATGATGTAATTTAAAGCGAATGACAGATATGATTTGCCACAGGAACAATCAAGAAAAACAATCTCTTTATTTTGTGGATACGTTTCAATAATTCGTATAACTTGGTCACAGAAACCTACTACTTCATTGAACTTCTTTATCTCACGCCCATCATCTGACTGATCTACATTTAAAGATAAGGCCTTCATTAATTCCTGGCTAGTCTTTAATTCATCCGATATACTTTTTTTACTTACCATCAAATATTTTATAAAGTAAACAGCGTTTAAATCGCTTATAGAAAGGCTTCACGCTAGCCCAATTCTTTTACGCCCTTCTTCCCTGCCACCGTCTTCTTACGACCTTTTCTTGTACGTGCATTTGTCTTAGTTCTCTGTCCCCTCACCGGCAAACCTACTTTGTGTCGTATTCCGCGGTAGCAATTGATACTTTTCAGACGCGCAATATTCTGCATCTCCTGTCTGCGCAATTGACCTTCCACGGTTAAATTCTTCTCAACATAAGCATTTAAAATGCTTAACTGATCTTCATGAATATCTTTTGCACGTATATTCTCGTCAATATTCGAATCTTTCAATATCTTTTTTGACAAAGCTTTACCTATACCATAGGCATAGGTCAGCGCAATAACTATCCTTTTATCTGCGGGAATGTCAATTCCGGCAATTCTGGGCATTTATCTTTTCCTTTCTCGTTTTTGAAAAACTACACCTATACATCATCCTTGTCTCTGCTTATGTCGGGGATTTACACAAATAACACGAACAACATTTTTTCTTCTCACTATCTTACAATTTTCACAAATCCGTTTTACTGAGGCTCTTACCTTCATATCAATCATCCTATATAATCTTTAAATAATAGCATATCGGATCAAATCTAAACCTGCCTATAAATTATCCTGCCCTTATCTAAATCATAAGGCGACATTTCGATTGTCACCTTATCACCTGGCAATATCTTAATAAAATGCATCCTCATCTTCCCGGAAACATGCGCAAGCACCTTATGTCCATTTTGCAACTCCACCCAAAACATTGCATTAGGAAGTGCCTCCCGCACCGTTGCTTCCACACGAATTGGTTCTTCTTTTGGCATATGTTATAATAATAACAAAATTTATTTAAATCGTCAAAATATCTGCGCCGTCTTCAGTAACTACGACCGTATGCTCAAAATGCGCAGATAATTTTCTATCTTTTGTCACAACCGTCCATTTGTTGCTTAATACTTCAGTATCACACTTACCCATGCATATCATGGGTTCAATCGCAATCGTAACACCCTGTGATAAAATCTCGTCTGCTTCTAATAACGATTTACTCACAAAATTAGGCACTTGAGGGTCCTCATGCATACATCGACCAATGCCATGCCCTGTATAATTTCTAATTACAGAATAGCCACCACTCTCAACATATTCTTGTATAGTTCTTGAGATTAGTGAAAGTTTTTCATTTGACCTGATGACGTTAATCGCTAAATCCAGTGATTTTTCGCAGACATCAATAAGCCGCTTAGTTTCTGCCGATACTTCTCCAATAGGAATCGTCAAGGCTGCATCAGCAATATATTTACGATATCCAACACCAACATCTATACTCAGAATATCGCCACTTTTTAATATTCTCGGCCCAGGTATCCCATGAACAACTTCTTCATTTATTGATGTACATATGCTTTTTGGAAAACCCCTGTAACCTTTAAATACCGGAATGCCACCCCGACTTATAATATATTTTTCAAGCTCCGTATTAAGATACTCAGTTGTT
>JAUQXU010000002.1 GCA_030837935.1 Candidatus Brocadia sp. | reverse complement strand
TAACACATTCGCAATTGATATTGAAGCCTCTTTCTGTATTCTTCCCCCCTGCGGATTTTTCTGACTTGGTTTTGTGTGCTTATAAACCAAATTCACACCTTTTATAACCACCCGTTTCTTATCTGTCAATATCTTTATAATCTTACCCGTCTTCCCGGCTGCATTACCTGCCATCACAGATACTAAATCGTTCGTGCGTACATGCATAAATCTCTCCAAATAAATCTGATTATCTACTCTTTTTATGAATCTGCCTAGACAACCTCTGCGGCCAAAGATATAATTTTCATAAAATTTTTCTGCCTTAACTCTCTGGCCACTGCACCAAATATGCGCGTGCCTCTGGGGTTACCATCGTTGTCAATAATGACTATGGCATTTTTGTCAAATTTCAAATACGATCCGTCTTCTCTGCGAATATTTTTTTTAGTTCTTACAACAACACCCTTTACAACATCGCCCTTTTTAACAACTCCTTCAGGAATCGCTTTCTTTACAGCAGCCACAACTATATCACCAACCGTTGCATATTTCCTGCTTGTCCCCCCTAACACCTTGATACATGTCGCCCTTTTAGCACCACTGTTATCTGCGATGTCTAACTTTGTTTGCTCCATTATCATTTTAATGACTCCAATTACTCATTAATGCTTTGCTTTTTCAATAATCCGAACCAATTTTGTAGCCTTCATCTTACTTAGTGGCCTTGTTTCTATAATCTCAACCTTATCGCCCAATTTCGCCAGACAGTTCTCGTCGTGCGTTTTATAAATTGAAGACCTCTTTATATACTTACCATATCTAGGATGCTTTACAAGACGCACGACCTCAACCACGACAGTCTTCTGCATTTTATTACCCACTACCATCCCAACAATCTTTCTTCTTCTTCTTCTTCTTACTTTTTCAACACTCATCGTTATCTACTCCTTGATTCCAGGACGTTTACTGATGCCCAAATCCATCTCTCTTAGAATGGTTACCATTCTTGCAATATTCCTTTTAATGTCCTTTCTCTGCGCAGGATTCCTAATCTCTCCAGACTGCCACTGAAAACGAACGTTTAACAATTCACGTCTACTCGCTTCAATTTCATCTAAAATTTCCTGCCTAGATTTGCTTCTAATTTCAGTAGCCTTCAAATTGTCTTTCTCCTTTGGACGAGTCTCACCTTGACCGGCATTTTATGAGATATCCTGTTAAACGTCTGTCTTGCTATTTCCTCACTAATACCGCTTAGCTCATATAGCATAGTCCCTGGCTTTACTACGGCAACCCAAAATTCCGGTTCACCTTTACCTTTACCCATGCGGGTTTCTATGGGTTTCGATGAAACCGATTTATGCGGGAAAACTCTAATGATCAACTTTCCTTCTCTTGGAAGATACTGTGATGCCGATACCCTGCCAGCTTCCAGTTGCTGCGCAGTGATCCATCCCGGTTCCAAAGATTGCAAGCCAAACTCACCAAAGGCAACCGTATTGCATCTTGTAGCATTTCCTTTAATTTTTTGCCTTTGCGACTTCCTGAACTTCACCCTCTTTGGCATCAAGCGCATATTTCTTCTCCTTCGCCGAACTAATCAAACCTTTAAAAATCCATACCTTTACACCAATAACGCCATAGGTAGTTTTAGCTTCTGCAAACCCGTAATCAACATCTGCCCTCAGCGTATGCAGCGGAACACTTCCAAAAGACATTTTTTCAGTCCGAGCAATCTCGGCACCACCCAAACGGCCTGCAACTTGCATTTTAACACCCTTTGCCCCTGAATCTACCGATAGATCCATCGCTTTTTTCATTGCCCTCCTAAAGGCTGCGCGTTTCTCCAATTGCTCAGCTATATTTTCTGCAACAAGCTGAGCGTATAGTTCGGGCTTTGAAATCTCTTTTATTTTTATAACAACATCTCTCCCTAAAAGTTTTTTAATTTCTTCTTTTAGTTTGTCTACCTCTGATCCTTTTCTTCCTATGATTAAACCCGGGCGCGCAGTATGCAAGGTTATTTTTGCATCCTGACGTGTTCTTTCGATCTCAATAATCGGGATACCGGCAAAACCATAATTCTTCTTAATTATCTTACGTATCTGTTGGTCCTCAACGAGTAATGTACCAAAATCCTTTTTATCAGCATACCAGAGTGATTTCCAACCTTGTGTAATACCTAATCGTAAACTTATTGGGCAAATCTTTTGACCCATTCATCACCTCATTTATCTTTTTTCTTTGATAACGGAACTCGTTAACTTTTCTGACAATACTACGGTAATGTGACTTGTACGTTTTAATATACGTGCTGACATGCCGCGGGGTCTCGGACGTTGCCATTTTCTGGTAGGCCCAACATCCACAAGCGCCTGCGTTAAGTAAAGCGAATCAACATCTACATCTAAATTTTCATTTGCCGCAGCTATTGCTGCCCTTATGACTTTGTCAATCATATAGGATGATCGTTTATGAGTTAATCTTAAAATTCTTAAAGCATCATTAACCGATTTGCCGCGAACAAGATCTATCACATATCTTGCTTTGCGTGGCGATATCCTTGCATATCTATAACTGGACTTGAATTCCATTGATATACGACCTTTCAGTGCAACTATCAAAAATTTATCTGTAACAACCAATTAGCCATGGGGTGTTTCCTTCTTTTTCACGCCACCATGCGCCCTAAAAATACGTGTTTGTGCAAACTCACCAAGCTTATGCCCTACCATATCGTCTGTAACAAAAAGTTTTTGAAATATCTTCCCATTATGAATCATAAAGGTATGAGATACAAATTCTGGCACAATTGTACAACTTCTCGACCATGTTTTTATAGGCTCACTAATGCCGGTATCTTTTTGTTTTTGCACTTTTTCCATCACTTTACTATCAACATACGGCCCCTTTTTTACTGAACGACTCATAGTATCTCCCGAGTACTAATTTACAATTTAATACTATAGATTGCCTCTTGCGCCAATCCTTCGCCTACGAATAATAAACTTACTGCTTAAAGACTTCTTCTTTCTTGTTTTTCCGCCCTTTGCCAACAGACCTGTTCTTGAACAGGGATGCCTTCCCCCACCACTTCTGCCTTCACCACCTCCCAACGGATGAGCTACAGGATTTTGCGCAACACCCCGCACATGAGGTCTTCTGCCTTTCCACCGACTTCTACCAGCTTTTCCAAGTCTGATGTTACTATGATCAGAATTCCCAATTTTTCCTATAGTAGCCCTGCAGCCGCAAAATACTTTTCTTACCTCACCAGAAGGAAGAACAATATGAGCGTAATTTCCCTCTTTGGCCATCAATTTTGCCGTTCCACCGGCAGAACGAACTAATTGTCCGCCTTGTCCAACGCGTAATTCAATATTATGAATTTCTAACCCCAGCGGAATGTTTTTGAGTGGCATACAGTTACCAATTTCTGGCTCAACTTTATCTCCGGACATTACTATTTGGCCTACGCGAATATTATCCGGCGAAAGTATATATCTTTTTTCTCCGTCTGCATAATGCAAGAGGGCAATGCGCGCAGACCGATTGGGATCATATTCAATACTTGCAACCTTAGCAGGAACATTATCTTTCTTGCGCTTAAAATCGATAATTCTATAATGCCGCCTACTACCGCCACCTATGTGCTCTGCCGTTATTTTACCTTCAGTATTTCGGCCACCGGTCTTCCGCAATGGTTCCAATAGCGATTTTTCAGGCTTACTCGTGGTAATCTCTGAAAAATCAGATACACTTGCAAATCTTCTTCCCGCAGTTACTGGTTTATAGTAAATAATGCCCATGAATTTCTGTTCCTTTTCCTCTTGTTTGCTCAGTTATTAATATCCAAGATCTATAGCATTTCCTTCTTTTAAGGTAATAATAGCCTTCTTCCAATCCTTAGTTTTACCCAACTTAAACTTAACCCTTCTCCTTTTGCCTTTCCTGACAAGCGTCCTGACATCATCAACCTTAACATCAAAGAAATTCTCTACAGCCTCCCTGATCTGAATTTTATTTGCTCTCAAATCAACTTCAAAATGATACGTATTTGACGCTTCCCCATCCGCAACACTCTTCTCGGTTCGCAAAGGTCTTTTGATTATATCATATTTATTCATAAAAATGGGTACTCCTATCTTATATTACTCAAGGCTTCTCTTGTTAGCAGTATTTTTTTTGGCTTAAGAATTTCATAAGCATTCAGCCCTGCGCAAGTCATTACTTTTACAGATGGTATATTCCTGGCAGATTTCCAAACTACTTCATCAGCCTTCGGTATAACAATCAAACAACTCCCCTCAGTTATTCCAAGCGCCTTTAACGTCCTTATCATCTGCTTGGTCTTTGGAGCATCAAAATTTAAATCTTCAATTATAACTAATTCGCCATCCTTCACCCTTGCTGCCAATGCAGAAAAAAGCGCTAACTTTTTTGCCTTTTTTGGGATTGCATAAGAATAATCTCGCGGTTTCGGACCAAAAGAAACACCACCCCCTTTCCAGAGAGGCGAACGAATACTGCCAGCCCTAGCCCTGCCTGTATGCTTTTGGACCCAAGGCTTTTTTCCACCCCCAGCGACCTCAGCCTTTGTTCTTGTACACGCAGTCCCCTGTCTTTTATTTGCTTCATACATCAATAAAGCATCTCGCAATAATGTAGTGCGAATCGGGCCACCAAACTTTTCTGC
>JAUQXU010000138.1 GCA_030837935.1 Candidatus Brocadia sp. | reverse complement strand
ATCAAAAATAATCTTTTTTGCCGACATATCGAAGTATCCTCCAAAATTTTCTAGTCCCTAATTAAAGACTGTTGCACATCGTACGTTAAGCAAAACAGATGCCGTTCTCTTTGTCTCCCGTCGCTTTTGTGTGTGTTGTTTTCATGGAGCTAACTTATTATGCATCAATTAAATAGATACAAACATGCTGAAGATGGAAAATATTGAGAAATATTCTGCAATCCACGTATGTCATTATGGCGGCATTCACATTTAAACAATTATTGATTGTGTGTCAATTTGGCAGGCATTAGACTCTTGAACACAACACGTTTTATTCTTAATTCACGAAAAAATATTTTTCGAAAATGTAAAATGATTGTTGCCAAACAAAAATAATTGTGCTACACTTTTTGCGCTCGTTATTTGTCAAATCGAAAAGATGTTTAGCAGGGGAAAAAAAATGTGTCTTGCCTTACACATTTACGATTTTCTTTTCATAGGAATGTGGAGGTGAATTGATTCTTAAAATAGAAAATCTCGTAAAAAAGTTCGGTCAGACAAAGGGCATTTCTGGCCTCTCGTTTTCTGTAAAGAAAGGTGAGATTGTTGGTCTTCTAGGTCCGAATGGAGCTGGCAAAACAACTACTATCCATATAATTCTCGGTGTACTTGAATCCGATTCCGGAGTTATCTCTGTTTTTGGGAAAGATATAAAACATCAGAGAAAAAGCATTATGAAAGAAGTCAGCTTTTCCGCCGGATATGCCCAATTACCGGGTAATCTTACGGTCTGGCAAAACCTTTATGTTTTTGGACTTCTTTACGGAGTAAAAGGGCTTAAGCAGAGGATTAATTTCCTCCTGGAGGACCTTCGTTTAAAATACCTTGCCCATACAAAATCAGGTGTTCTTTCTTCAGGCGAACAGACGCGTCTCAACCTTGCAAAGGCACTGATTAATTCCCCGCAACTTCTTCTCCTTGACGAACCCACCGCCGCGCTTGATCCACATACTGCTCAAACAATCCGGCAAAAAATCAGGAATTATGTTTCATCAAACAGGGCAGGAGTGCTTTGGACTTCACATAATATGCATGAAGTAGAAGCTGTGTGCGACCGGGTTCTTTTTCTTTCGCATGGAAAAATATTGCTCGAAGGCGATCCCAAAAAGCTGCCGGTTGAATACGAAAAGAAAAATCTTGAAGAACTTTTTATTGCGATCGCGAACGAACCGAGTTTTTATTAAGAGTTTCTATGAGGAGTTAACCTTTATAATCTATGGATTTCATACGAGTTTATGCAATCTTTTTAAGGCAAATATTCCTTATCCGAAACAATAAGACTCGACTTGTTAATATTTTCATGTGGATCACCATCGATACGATCCTCTGGGGATTTATTACTCATTATTTGGATGTTGTAGGTCATGCGGGATTTAGTTTTACTACCACAGTTTTAGGAGCTGTAGTTTTATGGAATTTTCTTATTCGTATACAGCAAGGGTTGATGTTGTCTTTTTTCGAAGATATGTGGTCATGTAACCTTCTAAATCTTTTTGCTTCGCCATTACGAATTCGTGAATACCTGTTTGGTTTAGTAATTTCAAGTCTGGTTACGAGCATCGCGGGCTTAAGTGTAATGCTTCTTGTTGCATGGTTGATGTTTGTATATAATATTTTGCAATTTGGCGTTTTGCTCGTACCGTTTCTTGCGATTATTCTTGTATTTGGTCTGGCGCTTGGCATTTTCACGACAGCGCTGGTGTTACGATTTGGCCCTCCGGCAGAGTGGATTGCATGGATAATTCCGTTTGTTTTAGACCCATTTGTTGGAATATTTTATCCTATTTCAGCTCTTCCCAAAATTCTCCAACCAATCGCGGCAATTATTCCGCCTTCTTATATATTTGAAGGCATGAGAAGCGCTGTGTTTACAGGTAAATTTTCAGTTTTCCATCTCGTGACCGGCATAAGTATCGCATGTGTGTATTTAATTGCTTCATGCGTATTTTTCCTCTATATCTACCGCATTGTCCTGAGAAGAGGACTTATTGCCAGGTTAACGGCAGAAAATCTGTAAAATCCGCGCAAAGATATGAGGCACATAAGAGGGAAAGGGTTGTTTCTCAGGAGAATTGAGAGGATAATTGCATAAAAGAGGAATAAAATTACAAGGATGGCGATTCTCGTATTATTCGGAGTGCAGGCCTATTTTTTTGTTTTTCCTACAAGATAGATCATAAGAATGGAAATATCTGCGGGAGAGACTCCTGAAATGCGTGATGCCTGCGCCAGGGAAAACGGGCGGATCTGAAAAAGCTTCTGGCGCGCTTCTTTTCTGAGTTCAGAAATATTCTGGTAGTCAACCCAAGGCGGAATTTTATGATCTTCCATCTTTTTGAACTTCTCTATTTGGATTTGTTGACGTTCGATGTACCCCTTATATTTTACCTCAATTTCGGCTTGTTCTTTTACTTCTTTTGACAGGTGTCTTTGGCTTAGTCCAGTGTCCATAGCAAGTACATGATCAAAAGTTCTGTCCGGACGACTCAATATTTTCGACAGAGAATCCGGTCCTACCATTTTTTTGTCCATATACGTTAAAATTTCTGTAATGGTATCCTCTTTTTCTTGTAATCTATGCCACTGCTGGTCTGAAATGAGTCCGTAACGGTATCCGTATTTCGTTAACCTTCTGTCGGCATTGTCATGCCTTAGGATAAGCCGGTATTCCGCACGGGATGTAAACATGCGATACGGCTCTTGCGTTCCTTTTGTAACAAGATCGTCAATCAGGACACCGATATATGCTTCAGACCGGTCCAGGATAAAAGGTTCTTTTCCTTGTATCTTCAGTGCCGCATT
The DNA here is from genome assembly GCA_030837935.1 of Candidatus Brocadia sp. Taxonomy (GTDB): domain Bacteria; phylum Planctomycetota; class Brocadiia; order Brocadiales; family Brocadiaceae; genus Brocadia. Next base: position 1,424 of record JAUQXU010000138.1, on the reverse strand, counting down.
CATGCCTGCCATGATTCCCTGGGCAGCGGCTTCTTCGTAACCAGAGGTGCCATTAATTTGTCCGGCATGAAAAAGATTTTCTACGAGTTTGGTTTCCAGGGATGGTTGAAGTTGCGTCGGTGACACAAAATCATACTCGATAGCATAACCGTATCGCACAATTTCTGCTGATTCCAGGCCAGCAACAGAATGAACGATCTCCTCCTGAACATCATGGGGCATACTGGTTGAAATCCCATTGCAATAAACCTCAAGGGTATTTAACCCTTCGGGTTCCAGAAATATCTGATGCTGATCCTTTCCTGAAAAGCGTACGACCTTGTCTTCCAGGGACGGGCAGTATCTGGGTCCAACAGACTTGATCTGTCCCGTATAGAGTGGTGCACGGGACAAGTTTGCCATAATAATTTTGTGTGTATTGGGGTTCGTATACGTCATATAGCAAGGAACTTGTGAACAGGTAATCGTTTCTGTTGAAAATGAGAACGGTTGGGGATTTTCGTCTCCGTACTGCGGAGTGAGTATCTTGTAATTAATAGTACGGCCATTGAGACGGGGAGGGGTGCCAGTCTTGAGACGTCCTACCTCAAACCCGATCCTTCGTAAGGAATCCGACAATTTTTCAGATGAGAGCTCTCCAATCCGGCCTCCAGAGGTTATAAACTCACCGATATGGATAAGACCTTTTAAAAACGTCCCTGTGGTAAGGATGACAGCCCTTGCTTTATATTTTAAGCCACTTTGACCAATAATCCCGAGTATCTTTTTCTTATCAATAATAAGATCGTCGACGACTTCTTGCCTCAAAAAAAGATTATTTTGGCTTTCCACTCTTTTTTTCATAGACAGTTGGTATGCTTTTTTATCGGCTTGGGCACGGGGAGAATGGACGGCGGGGCCTTTTTTGGTATTGAGCATGCGGAATTGAATACCCGTCTCGTCAGTTACCTTGGCCATCTCACCGCCAAGGGCATCGATCTCCCGAACCAACTGACCTTTTGCAAGGCCGCCAATTGCGGGATTGCATGACATCTGAGCAATCGTGTCCAGATTTATTGTGAGCAACGCCGTACTCATACCCATACGTGCAGATGCGAGCGCTGCTTCGCAACCTGCATGGCCGGCTCCGACCACAATTACATCAAATTCGGTGTGCATATACTACTTTGCATGCTCAACAAAACGTGTTTCTCGAATTACAGTAACGACGACCTCCCCCGGATATTCCAGCTGTCCTTCAATTTCTCTGGCAATGTCGTAACACATCTTGGCGGCTGCCTTATCATTGGTCTTATCGGGACATACCATTACGCGGACTTCCCTCCCTGCCTGAATGGCATAGGCACTTTCGACGCCAGTGAAAGAAGTTGCAATACTTTCAAGTTTCTCCAGCCGTTTAATGTACTTCTCTAACGTTTCTCTCC
>JAUQXU010000137.1 GCA_030837935.1 Candidatus Brocadia sp. | reverse complement strand
ATTTTCTATAATCCTGCGGACCGGTTCCGTATCTATTATCAGCTTAAGGGGTGCATCCTCAACAAACCGTGATTCGGTAATCAATATCTCGTCCCTATTGACAAGATAGACCTCTCCGGTCTCACCCATACCTACGGGGTTTGTGGTAATCTCATTCAGGGTTATAAGATTATAGGCGTTGATAATAACACCCAGTGTCTCAGTGTTATGCTTGGAGATAACCGGCGCAGAGACAAATATGCAGTTTTTATTAAGGTCAGGGGAATAATGTGGCTGGCCAACGCATGTTTTGCCATAGTTCTTGCGTATGCCTTGCATAAATACATCCTGGCCGGAAAAATCTTTACCCATGAACTTCTCATTGGTGGATGAGATAACCTTACCCATCTTGTCCACAAGGATTATTGCCTGGAGGCGATCTGAATATAGTGGCAGCTTGTTTTTTTTGAGGTATGCATTTAAGCGAATTACTGCATCTTGTTTGGAATTTCTCCCGCGAACTATTTTCTCAAAACCATTTCTTATGAACCCATCGGAACTGAAATCGACGGCCCGAACCTTCATTCTTTCCGTGGTAGATAGGATGTGCCGCTCTCTCGATTCTGCAACCGCCTTCAATTTTTCTATGATCTGAAACTTTAGGGCACTCCTGGAGTGGAAATAATATATTGTTGTGATTGTTGTAATTGGTATGAGGGAGATACAGAGTGCAAATATGAGTAATCTGGCCTTAATTGATAGAAATGTGGTCACCTTGCAAGATCTCTTAGTATTGAACCAGTACGGTCAAAACCCTGCGTAAATTCACTCGTCAGGCGATAGTGAAGCAATCTTATGCCTTTTTGTTGCAAATAGTTGCTCCGTCGCTTTGCTCCCCGCAATAACATTTTTTCTGTGTATACCTTCGTATACTTAAATCTGATTGATCGAGAGGTATTTTAACAAACCAATGCTTTCTGTTCAATCCAAAAGATAAAACAGGCATTTGTATTTAAACTTCTGCACTGTTGCCGGTCTTACCTCGCTGAAACAGTCCGATTAATTTAAAAAGGACAGGCAGCATGCCAGTAAACGTCGATAAAAGAGTTACGGTTGAGTTAAAGACATCCTGCTGCGTTATAAATATAAACAATGCCACACCCATCAATCCCATCAATAACGGACCTTTCAGGGTGTCCCAACTACTCCTTGCCCCTTTCCTCCATGCTTCGACTTGATTGGGATGGCTTTCCAGGAGGACAAATCGCCGAAAACTCTCATTCATAATCCGGAGACTCGGTTCTCTGACAATCAGACCTCTCCTCATCAATCTCTGAATGTCGGGATTTTTAAAACTTAAAAGTCCATCTTGCGCAAGATGAAACAGGGTAAGTTTTTCATCTGACGAACAAATAGCCCAGATTGCTTGATAATACGCGCAAGCCCGGTCAGATATTATTTGAACAAGCTGTTGAGGAGTAATTTGCTTGAATTTGAGCTGTTTTGTAATTTCTTTACCAATATTTTGGAGGTAATTCCTGGGTTTACACTCCTTATTCACAATATGGAACAAATTGGTAAGGCATTTTTTGATGCCCTTATTTCTTTCATCAGATAAAATCTTCATCTGTTCCTGGTACATTTCTTTCAGAAAATCTTCCGGAGTCTCTGCATCCTCGATATAGATTTTTACAAAGGATTTTAAAACAGTTGCCCAGCGCTCCATCTGATTATTTTTAGCCCCGGTCTTTCCTGTTCGATCTTCCCGGTCGCCAGCCTGGAAACAGAAATTCTCCGGATCAACAGTTGAAGCAATAATCACGGTTCTGCCGTACATGAGTAGTCCTTCTAACAACCGGAGTTTTTCAAGGTTACTCCGATGATCATTCATCTTATACTCAAGGTGGTCAATGACAATTACCTTGTCTTTCTCCGCCAGAACCTCCTCATGCTTGAACGTATCAGACCATCCTTCTTCTTTTGCTGCCTCCCGTAAATCGATCAGATGAAACTCTTTTCTTTTCAGAAGGTCGTTCTTCCTGGCAAACGGAGATCTCAATACCAAAAGATTCTGTGAAATACCTTCGAAACCCGAACCCCCGTTGTATAAAGGCAATGTTTCGTCCAGGTTCAGGAGAAAAACTCTTTGCACTACAGAACGGACCACGAAGAAAAGGATGGTCAAAAGAGTAATCGGGCCTATCCACCAGAAAGGGTTTTTTGGTATTTCCAGAATAGGGATCGTGGAGCTGATATGGAGGACACTGTCTTTTCTATCGCCTTTACCATATTCTTTTTCGTGCAGGAACAAACTTGCAGGCGAACTCTTCTCCCATTGCCATAACTCATCAGAGGAAGCGTCGGGGGTCAGTCCGCGGAATTCGATAGAGGTTTGATTGTAAAGAGGCCTGGTTTTGGCAAGAAACCAATGGAAGTAACCTCGTGAGTCTTTCTTTCTCGTGAAAGTGCATTCTGTTTCCCAAACAGAGGTATCGAAGAAAAAGGAATCATAGACGTCCCATTTGAGATTAAGCCTCTTCTCGAACCAATCTTCCTTCTGTCCATCAAACTTAATGTTGGAATAACGGTCATTCACATGTTCTAATCGTTTCTTCAATCCAAAAGCAAGGTTGATTTGCCCATGTTTGACAAAAAGCTTCATCTCCTCATTATGGATGATCTTAAAAAGAGCAATTGATGGGAGAACACCAATCAGTATTAAGAGAGAAAACATCGTAAGCACATATCCAGCACGATAAGGAAGAAAATTCCTTTGCTTGAAAACTACAGAAGCTTCCATCCATTTCCCAAAGATCAAACCTTTTTTCAGAATCAAAGAGACAAGAACCATCCCAAGGAAAGGAAAAGCAAGGGATGAGAAAAAAACCCGCCATCCATGCGAAGTCAATATCTCCCTGAACAACAACACACTAAATAGAAGATTGATAATAATTAACAGATTGTAGCTGCCTGCCTGCTCCTTATTGGGCCACACCCACCTGGCCCGATCACTAGAACCAAACAGATAGGTCAGACCAAAGATGATTAACAGTCCGAGTGAATAAAATACGAAAAGAATAACAGAAATACTGAGGACATCTAGGTTGGCGGTTCCCAGAATTTGCTTGTCGTAATAGACAACGAGGGACCAGGGAAAATTGTCAACCGGGCGCACAAAGAGACGGTGCCCTCTGCCCAAATACCGGGTGTTGACAAATTCCTTCGTTCTGCCAAACACGGCAGAATGAAGCAGTCGGTTATTATCACACTCCTCGAAGAAATTCTCCCGCAAGTTCCTTGTCTCGTCAGAGTGAAAAAGCACTTTTCCTTCATTCTCGATGACACAATACCCGAAGCCAGGCGGTAAAACGGTTTGGATGAGTGATAAAAGCCGCGTATCAACACTCGCTACCCATGTGGGATTATTTTCAGACATGCGCATGGAGATGACTGCCGTGTTCTCTCCGGTATTCCATGAGTAGATAGGTTCCAACCAAAACCGGTAGTTTTTGTTTTCCTCTTTATCCTGCATTTCCCAAAGACGGTCCTCTTTCGCATTCTTAAAATACTCCCTGGACGAAACATTAATAAAAGGTGTTGTATGTGCTTTCACACTCCACTTGATACGTTGTTGCCCTTCGCTGTCGGTCCAAAACACCATGTTCAGATAGGGGTATGGGTCCTTGTGATGAATCATCCCGCCCAGGATGTTGGTAGCTTTTCTGACGTTTTCCTTTTCTTTTAAATTCTCGAGCTCTTCAATATCACGAACCAAATTTTCGTTGAGAATACTGAGTTCTTTGAGGACACTAATCACCTCTGCAGTAACATTCCTGCAAATAGTGTCGGAAAATTTTTTCAGCTGATCGTCCGTTTTAATCTTTAAATTAATATAGGTATAAGTGTCAAGGAGAACAAAAGTCAATAATGCGCTGCCTATGAAGGCAGAAAAAACAAGAAAGTACACGTCAGAAACACGAAGCCTGTCTTTGGCGCCCATGAACCATAGCTTGAGAAAAGGCAAACTCAAAAATGCGATCAAGACTAAAAATATGAATATGATCAGGATAACGTATGGAATGGCACGGATTTCAGAATTAAAACGGTCAGACCGCACCAATCCGCAGATGACCCATTTCTTCACAATTTCCTGATCGCTTCTTGTTCCACCTGTAGATAAAGAGATTTGCACGGGCTGCAAGAAGAGGTTGTAGCTCGTGCCGGCAAGACGCACACCAAATAAGCTCGCGGGAGGGTTAACCGATGTAAATTCGTTCTGCGTGCCTTCCTTATCGATGAGCTTCCCTAGCTTCGAAACGCTCAACTCCGATGACGTTCGTTGAAAAACCACCCTGCCATCTTCTTCAACCAGCAATACTTCGTCAAACGTTTTCCGGCTGATAAATGGTTCGATAAGTTCATTCAGCTTACTTTTGGCATGGATTTCTATTGTATAGAAACTAGCGTCCTTGCTGCCTGTATAGTCAAAGTACAGCCATCCTCTATAATCAGTGTGCAACCAAAAAGTTTCCCCCTCCTGTTTCACATTGAGAAGTATCTCAGGGGTAGGGATATTTCCTTCGGTTACGGACGGATTGCCATTTGGGGAGTAATCTATTAATGTAAGATTCGGAACGAGACTTAATGACCCTTTAACCCTGTTACGTATGAAATCCACGATGGAATCCTTCGACGTTAAATTCACATCTTTAGGTACACTTTTCGCAGCGCTCGCAGCATTTTTTAAGTTGGTACCAAGATTCTCGATCTTTAATTTAATTTGGTTACCGATGACCGCAAGCAAACGGAAATTCCGATCCGTAAAATACGTCTTTTGGGAGGAAACATAAAAGATGTAATACACACCAAAAGAGATGAGAAGGATAAGCAAGGTGATGACTACGACATGGAGTTGCGTTAATTTAGAAAATTTTCTGCCCATGAAGCCCCTCTATGTTAAAATAACAATAAATAAGCTGATATGTTTCCCGATAGGGCAACCCTTTATGGTTGGCTACAGCAAGACTAAAGCCTTGTGCTATCTCGACTTGTTTTTTGTGTTTACTATAAAGTAGGCGTTTGTGGATTTTGTCATTGCCGCAAAAGATATCCTCATAAAAATCGTTTATTTATAATATACTATGATTCCGTTCTATAACAACTCTTTTTACTATTTTACTTTGGTTCTTAAAATAAGTACTATATTTAAAAACAGAGAGATTATTACTGCCTTAAATATCTGCTGCCACTGACAAAATTAATAAGGAAATGCTGTATTGCAGGTAAAGAGGCAAATGAGTCCTATACGTTTGAAGAGGGCATGTTAAAAGTCACTATGATCCGTAGCGCTGACCCCGATACGATACGTCCTTACCTGAAAGATGCCTCTAACCTTGGTGGTGGCTATGCAGATGAGGTGGTTTTTCCGGAAGACGAAAATGACGTTGTTCAGGTACTTGATGAGGCATGTCATGCCAGGATACCGGTAACGATTGCAGGAAATGGAACGGGTCTTGTCGGCGGGCGGATACCCTTTGGGGGAATTGTTCTTTCTACTGAAAAACTGGGAGGGTTGAGAAAAATTCACCAGGCCGCAGGGGAATCCGGTTACGTCATAACAGGACCTGCAATTACTCTCAGGGCGTTACAAGCTGCAGTTTCTGCAGAGGGATTCCTTTACCCACCAGATCCGACAGAACAGAACGCCTTTGTCGGCGCCAGTGTGGCGACGAATGCATCGGGTGCCTGCACGTTCAAATATGGCGCTACCCGTACGTGGGTGAGGCGACTAAAGGTCGTTCTTGCTACGGGAGACATACTGGAATTACGCCGTGGGGAATGTCGTGCCGATAAAGAAGATCATCTTTTCCTGAAGGGTTCCCGGAACCTTTTTGAACTAAAACTACCACAATATCGGATGCCGGCAGGAAAGCACTCCGCGGGTTACTATACAACACCGGGCATGAGCGCTCTGGATCTTTTTATCGGATCCGAAGGAACTTTAGGGGTCATTACCGAGATCGAACTTGGTTTGATTCCCAAGCCACAGGAACTATTCAGCGGTATTGTCTTCTTTGAACGAGAGGAGGATGCCTGGCAGCTGGCTGACCGGGTCAGAAAAGAATCAGTGAAAAATCGCGCTTACCGGGTAACAGGCCATGTCGATGTCAGAGCTTTGGAATACTTTGATTCTTACTCCCTCGATATCTTGCGCTCCGCCTATGCTCAAATTCCCCAAAATGCTCAGGCAGCTATCTTTTTTGAACAGGAAATTTTG
>JAUQXU010000136.1 GCA_030837935.1 Candidatus Brocadia sp. | reverse complement strand
TCGGGCACGCCGGAGCCCGCTCCAAATTGCCACAGGTACGTCAGCGGCAGATTCGTGTCCGGGTCTGTACCCGTTCCCGTAAAGTTCACCTCACCTCCCACACCGATCGTCACATCTGTTGCGGGCGTGTCAATCTCACCGCTGGGCGCCTGATTGACTGTTAAACTCCCTAAGACATTTATCTCAGCCACATGTGTCCATGGATTGTTATTAACCTCAGACAGCGCCCGCAGCCGTACATATTGCCCCGCCTTTTGGGTAAATAATACCTCCTTTTCCGTGGCATTATTGGCAAAAGTCCCCGTAGCCGCAGGTGTTCCCCAATTCCCTGTACTCGTACTTACATAAAACTCCCACTGTGCAATCCGGCCATTCATCTGATTCGGCAGGTACCGAAACCCACTGACATCATACACAGTCCCCAGATTGATCTGGATCTCATGCGGTAAAGGATCAGAACCGTCAAACCATTTCGTATGCCAGATCGTACTCGTATTCCCATCAAAGGCATTCACCCCCGCTCCATTCTCCTCCACGAGTTCCTGACTATCCACAAATACCAGACTCCAATTCGTCTTAGTGATAGCAGGCGCTTGCACTGTGACAGTACGGATGGCAGGAATAGGATCAGCAAGCCCCAGGGCATCAGTTACAATGAAGCTTACCGTAAAAATACCAGGGGTATTAAACTGCAACAATCCCGGATCTTCTAAGGTGGAATTGGGTATCCCAGAACTTCCAAAGTTCCACAAGAAGGTTAATGGGGTGTTATTGTCTCCATCTGTTCCTGTACCCGCAAAATTCACCGAGTCCCCAACATTAATCGTTACATTTCCCGTAGGTGTGTCTATCACCCCATTGGGTGGCTGATTGCCGGACGCAACTCCTAAGACGTTTATCTCGGCCACATGTGTCCATGGATTACCATTGACCTCCGACAGTGCCCGGAGCCGTATATACTGCCCCGCCTTTTGGGTAAATAATACCTCCTTTTCCGTGGCATTATTGGCAAAAGTCCCCGTCGCCACAGGTGTTCCCCAATTCCCTGTACTCGTACTTACATAAAACTCCCACTGTGCAATCCGTCCATTCACCTGATTCGGCAGGTACCGAAACCCACTGACATCATACACAGTCCCCAGATTGATCTGGATCTCATGCGGTAAAGGATCGGAACCATCAAACCATTTCGTATGCCAGATCGTACTCGCATTCCCATCAAAGGCATTCACCCCCGCTCCATTCTCCCACACGAGTTCCTGGCTGTCCACAAATACCAGACTCCAATTCGTTCGGGGAATAACTTGTGCATGACTGTATTGCAAAAATACTGAAAAAAATACCAAAGAAAATAAAAATAACCATAATACTTTATTAACCTTAAATCCCAAAATAGCAAGGTTATATATACGCATTTTATACCTGTTACTTCCTTGTTTCAGGCGTTGATTATAAAACTTCATATATCCACGTCTTCTCCTTTTATGTTTATAGAATCGTCTTACCTTCGCACCTGGATTCACGAACCAATCGAAAGAAGATATTCATCTGTCCTACGGATTTATTCAGATGTAGGCATGGTTGTTCTAATATTTCAAGCTTATTTCGTTTGGAAGTTTATATTCAGTGGTATCCACTTTTCCTCAGGGATGAAACGAGCAAGACAAATATCTCTAGTTATATATTTTTAAACAGAATGCCACTGTACGCACTATGAAAGTAATAATTAATTACCGTTATTATACAAGTTCTGTACTTCCTGATTGCTCAAGGCTCGATTGTAAACGCGAACGTCATCGACAAGACCATTGAAGTCATAACCATCAACACCATTACCATGCCTCCCAATAAAGGTGTTTGACCCCAGTCCTGGATACGATATGGACTGTGTGTATGCAGTGGATCCCTTTTCGGCGCCGTCCACATATACCTTCTGGATGTTATTGGCATCGTCCATGACATACACAATGTGATGCCACCCCGTTCCTGCATACGATAGTCCTGTGGCGGTGGCATGCCACGTAGTACCATCATAATAAAATCCTTTGGCGCCATTGCAGCCATCCAATCGGATTGCCACATGGTCACCCAGGGAAATGACCTCTGCACCTGCCGTATCTTTGGCACTCAACTGTGCCCAGGCAGAAATAGTAATATTCTGAGGTTCTCCAAGGAGTCCCGGTATTTCAACAGAATCATCGATCGCATCGAAACTCAATGCCGTGCCGCTCTTGCCTGCTGCCCATGCAGCCCCATTGATCGTACCATCATTACCGTCAGCAGAATCTTTAGCAACCGCCCCGCTTCCTTCATCAAATTTCCAGCGGCCTATTTGGGAAGTGGTTCTATATAAATCCTGTACTTCCGTGTCACTCAAGGCTCGATAGTAAATGGATACGTCATCGATAAGCCCATTGAAATCATAGGTATCGATGCCATTCCCATGCTTCCCAATAAGAGTATTTTGCCCCAAACCCGTATACGATATCGGTTGTGTATATCGTGTGTTACCTACCTGGACACCATCAACATATACCGTTTGTACCTTATTGTTATTATCGACAACATAAACAAAATGATGCCACCCTGTTTCTGCATAAAATTTTTCTGTATTGGTATTTTGCCAGCTAACACCGTCATAATAAAATCCTCTCACCCCGTGGGCAGCATCGAGCCGTAATCCCGCATAATCACCGAGAGAAACGATCTCCGCACCATCCCTATCTTTTGAAATCAATTTTGCCCATCCGGAAAGAGTAATGTTTTGTGGTAGCCCAATGAGTCCGGGTATCTCAACATAATCATCTCCATCAAAACTCAATCCACCTCCCTTTATACCAGTCGCCCATGTAGATCCGTTAATTGTACCATCATTTCCATCAGTCGAATCTCTGGCAATCATCCCGTTTTCCTCGTCAAATTTCCAGTAGCTTGCCCTGCCAGGGGAAAGGTTGCTGTCAAACTTTGATATAAAGGCATCACCACGACGTTCATTGTTAAAAGAAGTGTCATAAGCGCCAGTCGTTGTTGGAAAGTTTGACGAATACGTACTTCCAGCCACATAGATATTGCCGCCTGTATCTATCGCTATAGAATGTGCATCGTCACTGGAAACACCACCCAAATATGTGGAAGCAAGAAGGCTTGTTAAATCCCCATTGAACATTGACACAAAGGCATCTACGCTACCATTAGGAGAAGTATCATAAGCATCAGGAGTTATTGGAAAATCCGATGTCCAGGTAAAACCAGCCACACAAATATTTCCACCTGTATTTACAGCTATAGACTCACCTTCTTCCCGCAATTCTCCTCCCAAAAATGTGGATGCAAGGAGGTTGGTTAAGTCTCCATTGAGCTTTGATACGAAGACGTCAACATAACCATGAAAAGAAGCATCATAAGTATCAGGAGTTGTTGGAAAGTCTGATGATTCTGTGCTCCCAACAACATAGACATTTCCACCTGTATCTATGGCTATAGATTCACCTTCATCCCCTAAATTGCCTCCTACATATGTAGAGGCAATAAGATTGGTTAAGCATCCGTCGAGCTTTGATACAAAGGTATCGCCACCAAAATAACCACTGCCATTAAAAGAAACATCATAAGCGTCAGGAGTTGTTGGAAAGTCTAAAGATATAGTCTCGCCAGTCACATAGATATTTCCTCCGGAGTCTAAGGCTAGGGAATTCCCAAATTCGTTAGAAAACCCGCCCAAATATGTGGAGGCAAGAAGCGTTTCGAGGTTCTCATTCAGCTTTGATACAAACGCATCACCACTATTAAAAGAACTATCATACGCATCAGGGGTTGTTGGAAAGTCTGATGAATAAGTCACACCTGTCATGTATACACTTTTATCTGATTCACCTGAATTAATGGCTATAGAATTGCCAAAATCATGGTCCGACCCACCCAAATATGTGGAGGCAAGAAGGTTGGTTAAATCCCCACTGAGCTTTGATACAAAGACATCAACAAAACCATTAAAAAAAACATCGTAAGTGCCAGGGGTTGTTGGAAAGTCAGACGACCTAGTCGCACCAGTTACATAGATATTTCCCCCTGAGTCTATAGCCAGGGAACTGCCGTAATCATGGTCTGAACCACCCAAATATGTGGAAGCAAGGAGGTTGGTTAAATCTCCATTGAACTTTGATACAAAGGCATCATTAGTATCGGTGCTATTAAAAAAAGTATTATAAGCACCATCAGTTGCCGGAAAGTCAGACGACCAAGTCTCACCAGCTACATAAATATTTCCCGCTGAGTCAATGGCTATAGCATGGGCATCATCGAAGTCTAATCCTCCCAAATATGTGGAGAGAAAAACGGGGTCTATGATAAGTTCCTTTGTTTTGTCGTAGGCGGATACCTTGAAACCGTATATGTGTTGCGAGTCAGGTACTTCGGACAGCAAGTCTTCGGATTTCTGATTTTGGATTTCAGATTGTGGATTTGAGAGGTTTATTCCTGTATTCCGACTTCTCGTTTTTAACCTCTGCCCCCTGCCCTCTGCCCCCTGAGTATAATATTCAGCCGCTACCTCAACCCTCTTGCCCTTAATCTCCTGATAAGCTACAGGTCTTGAGAATTTAACACTTCCTAACTCTGTCTCTACCTCAAGCTGGCCTTTCTTATTCACCTTTAGGGCCTTTGCCCCGCTGAGTTTTATCTTTATTACCTCGGGATCTGCATCTGGATGGACACAAAAGAGTTTCTCAACGCTGCTTCCATATGCCTTTAGCTTTAGTTCTATCCCCTCGTACACCTCTCCAAAATTCACCATCTCATACGTTGGAATACCAGACTTCCACTTCGACGGGTCTTTCCCCCTGAAGTCACTCACTTTTGTTACAGCCTCTTTTTCTCCTTCTACCGTATTAGCCTTTCCGCCTATAATCTCTTCCTTCAGCATTATACCTTCTAATGCCCTTTTTTCATGTATATCTTGGGGGCTTCGCCTGCTGTCGTTCAGAACACTTGTCTGTGTTAACGAAAAGGGTGCAGTCGAAAAACACCACGCACTAAACTTCCCTATGCCCAATGCATTAAAAAAAGATCGATAAGATTCGTTTCCATCACATGTTTTAAGTCTGCCGTGAGTATTAGCTCCTGCATCCTGTGAACCAGGGAGAGAATAAACAATCTCCGCATTATTCATCAAAAATACCGCACCTCCAAAGGTGTTTGCATAATACTTCACTTTTTTATCAGTCTGGCCGTTATTGGCTATGAAGGGTATCTGAATCTTCTTCGTCGTTTGAATAATATCTGTCTTGGATAGTTTGTTCACACCTTTCTGATCAACCAGGAGAAATAGAACCAAAAACACTGTCAACACAAGGGTTGCAGGTATTATAAAGAACTTGTACCTCATTTTCATCCTCCTATCCTCCATTAAAGGCTTATAAAATAAGCCTTTAAAGTATATTTTTATTTGGGAATATTGGCTTTTTCTGACATGTTTAAAATAAAAAAGCCTTACTGCAAAGATATTTTTTGTCTTCGGCAGTAAGGCTGTCTTTTCTTACAATATATTTAAAGATCCTTTACTTTGCGTCCCCTGATTTCTCAGGGTTTGCCCTTATCGTTATGCATTATACTCTTAAATTAAGATTTGGGGTATTCACTTGACCGGCGTAAAAATTTCATACTATATTGATTATTCAAAGGTTAAGGTGAACAATTCAAGTGATCAACCTAAAAAGGATTATCTTACGATTTCCCCGATACTTCCGACTTGGTAACATCAGTCAAGTAAATACCCTATTTTAAGATTTTCTACACCTCTCAATTTTTTGTAAAGTTCCTCCAAATAAATAAGACAACAATAATTTCACTCAATAAAAGCCTATTTACCTATTCACGTTATTTATCACATTTAGGTATTTTATGTCAAACAAAAAATATAAAATGTTTTGAGTTAATGAATCTATTGAACCAAAATTATAAACATCAAAACCTTACTACATTCTTTTTACATCTAAAGCGCTACTATGTATTGGTATTACATTCGACCGGAGTAAATTGCGTGTCCCACTTGAGAAGTGGCCTCACTAACCCTCCCATCTTTCCAGTCCAATCACCACGCGCAACACCATTTTTAAGACTGTCAGTCACCTGAAAAGCAACTGCATCCCTTTCGTAAAATTGGAGAATTATGGGATTTAAAGTAGCCACACCTGATGAAACAAAAAGCACGCCATCTGAAAGGAAATTACCCGGAATCCATACCGTACTTACGTATCGCCCTGCGGGACGAGGACGACTTTTCCAGACAGGGTCAGTATCGTGAGCTTGAAAAATATTTATACCTTCATCATTGAAAACATGGTGATGGGGTAACAATACATACCCTGACTTAAGGACATCATACTCCATTTCAATTGCCACCGGATTACCGATGTTCACGTTATCTGTAATCAGACCATCTTCCGTCCGTATCCTCACTGCGCGCAAACGTGCCACCTCTCCACCAGGCGCTTTCGTAATATCTGGCCATTCACGCACTGCTGTTGTACCAAGTCCTGAATGCATATACAAACCAACAACCTGGTGTGACGGTCCGTCGTGGAGTAAACGGCCCCCATCCAACAGGATTGCCCTCTGACAGAGTCGGGTAATAGCGGACATATTA
>JAUQXU010000135.1 GCA_030837935.1 Candidatus Brocadia sp. | reverse complement strand
GGAATATCCGTAAATGATCAGCTTGAGCATCGCTTTGGGATAATATTCATGGGCTCCTGCTTTATCGCCTTGAAGAACAATCCCTAATTCTTCAAATTTAAGAGCATCTACAAATGTATCATACACCCTTACAGGGTCTTCAGGGCCAATGTATTCATCTATTGTTGGAGGAAAAAAGGTTCTTTGTCTTCGATTCCCTATTTTGTATGACATGGTATACCTCCTTGGTTCTATTGAAGATATTTGATTCGTAGGAAATTATACCATATATGAGCCTCGTTTCATCAATAAATACTGTATATAGACAAATTTTTTCATTTGACCCAGTCTGCTAGCGTATGGAGAAACCGAACATAGTCTGGCATCTGGTATTTCGAATCTCCTGATCTCCTTCTAAACTCCTCATAAAAGACGGCGAGGTTAGTATAGGCGTCACCTTCTGTGCCCTTTGTGGAGAGGTACTGCAACATGTCTATTTGCGTCCCGTAAATCTGATTAAGCGCTTTCTCGTAACGGTACGCGTTAAAGATCCGCAGATATTCCTCAACGGCTTGCTCCGGATGCTGCTGCACGTACTGAATCGCTTGTTGCGGCACCATGGGCGGTCCCTGTTGTGGTACCTGTGGCTGATTCTCGACCACATTGGCCAATTCGGGTGCCCTTGGTTTTTTCGCTGCGGTTTGACTCTGTGGACTTACGGCACTGAGTTGAATGCCATAGCCGCCAGCACTAGTTATTCGCGATAAGAAGTTGGAGATCGGTTTTTTAAATAGCAGCATTCCCGTCAACCCAAGTGCGAAAACGGCGAGGGGCCAACGCAAAAGCACATCAAGGTAGCGCAAGATCAAATCGGCAATCTGATCGAATGTCATTATTTCCTCCCCGAAACCGATGCACTCTTAGGCGCAAATCGTGTCGCTCATAACGATTATTATACAGTTTTTGTCTTATAACAAAACAAATCGTAAATGTAAATGTAAATGAAAAAGGAGAAGAAACGTGGCATTTATTTTGTTTAAGGCAGGTTATTTCCGGTTAGCATTGATTTATAGTATTACCATTTTTTTCCGTTGTAAATTTTCAAAGATACTCATACAATTTCGAAGTATGAATTTAAAGAGGGTTAAAATGATCAAGGAAGCCAATAAAATCCCTGGGCCTGTTGTTTACTGGATGAGTCGTGATCAACGTGCCGGTGACAATTGGGCGCTCATTTTTGCCCAGGAGTTAGCGCTTCAGAATAAAGTGGCTATGGCAGTTGTATTTTGTCTTGTACCACGGTTTCTTGATGCAGGGGAAAGCCATTATCGCTTTATGCTCAAGGGATTGCAGGAGACGGAAAAAGCCTTACAGAAAAGGAATATCCCCTTCTTTCTCCTTGCAGGTTCTCCTGACCGTGAAATACCACATTTCATCAAAAGATGCAGGGTTGGTGCCCTTGTGACAGACTTTAATCCCCTCAAAATAAAGCAGGGGTGGAACGATACTGTAGCGCAAAACATTGGCATTCCTTTCTACGAGGTTGATGCGCATAATATCGTGCCTTGCTGGATAGCGTCAACGAAACAGGAATATGGCGCATATACATTACGCCCGAAGATACATCGTCTCCTGCCAGAATTTTTCGTTGAATATCCAACGGTGATGAAACATCCTGTACTATGGGATGGTCAGGTGAATACAATAGACTGGGATATGTGCATGAAGTCTGTTAACCCAAGTTCAACAAGCAAAAATCGTATCTCTTGTAATACCTAGCGGTTACAATTTTCGCCCTTCATTTTTCGGCACTACATCTTTGAGTTTTCATG
>JAUQXU010000134.1 GCA_030837935.1 Candidatus Brocadia sp. | reverse complement strand
AGCAGCCCTGACTGATGCGCTCACAGGCATATACAACAGACGAGTATTTGATGCAATATTGGAGAAGTATATTGCCCTGGCAAAAAGGTATAACGAACCCCTGAGTCTTCTCATTGCCGACTTAGACCATTTCAAAGATTTTAATGATTCCTACGGCCATATGGCAGGTGACCGTGCATTGCAACAGATAACAGCGATTATGAGAAAATCCATACGGACTTCAGACGTCTTGATCAGATATGGCGGAGAAGAATTTGCCATTGTCATGCCCACAGCCGATATGACCAACGCCATCATGAAGGCGGAGGAGATTCGAAAGAGCGTAGAGGCTATCGATTTTGAAGACATCGTGACGGGAAAGTCTATTAAAATCACGCTGAGTATTGGCGTAGCATCTTTCCCTGCACACGGAACAGAACAGAATGCCTTGATAAACATCACAGACAAGGCACTTTACCAGGCCAAGAAGAAGGGGAGAAACCGAGTGGAAACACCTTAAACATTTGACCATAGGTGGGTACATTTGGGTATACCATTTCTCCTTTCATAAGAGGGTTTGGAAAGATGCTGTGAAACGCTCCGTTAGTATCTTCTCAAAAATATTTTGACATTTTTAGCAAAAATTATTGACAAGGTTAACCCTGACAGGGTTGACTCACGAATTTCGTGCTTCGGTTACTTTGGAGCCATTAAAGGAGGTTGCTTAACAGTGTCCCATCTTGCTTTCACAGGAATAGTTATACAAATATTAATAATTAAATTTTCGAACCAGGAGCGATATGTTTCAATGACTTTCTAATGAATGTAAAATCTTTTGACAAAACCCAGTAAGGGTATTGTCCCGAGCCCCCATTACAAGAATACAGTCACCTGCACGAACATGCTGCTTAATTGCCGGAATGATATCTTCTCTCTTTTCGATGAAAAAGGCATTTTTCCCGCCATCGTTTATTTGTTCAACAATATCAGCGGAAGAGATATTTTTCTCCGCTGTGCCGCCTGCGTAAAATATTTCCGGCATAAAAAGGATATCCTGGGGAGCGAGTGTGCTTGTAAATGCATCGGCAAGTTCTTTCTTCATAAAGTGGGTGGGACCGTAACCATGAGGCTGAAAGATAGCAATGACCCGTTTATAACTTAGCTTTACAGCATTGAGCGCTGCCTTAACTTTTTCAGGGTTGTGGGCGTAGTCGTCTATTACTGTTACTCCGTCAATCTTTCCAACAATATCCATTCGGCGTTGTACACCCTTGAACTGTCTGAGCGCCCCGGCTATCGTGTCATTGGAAATATTGAGACATCTTGCCACTGCAATAGCAGCAAGCGCATTTGATATATTATAAATACCCGGCAAGTTGATTTCAAAAGAGTGCCCATCTACGGTAAAAGTTGATTGAAATAATTTATTGATTATATTCTTTGCACCTATCGTAGCGCTACTATGTAATCCATACGTAACAATGTTCTTATGCTGAAAATTTATCTTTTTCAGATGCGGACAATCGGCATTTAAAATGAGTGTGTCTCTGGTGTTTTGTGAAAGGGTTACAAACATCTCAGATATTTCTTCAATCGTCTTATGATCCTTCGAGACATTAGTGATGACGGATATCCTGGGTGTATATAAAACAATGCTTCCATCACTCTCGTCGGCCTCAATGGTGATAATATTTGATCTGCCTGCCTTTGCATTGCCCAGACGGGAGGTATTTGCATAATTTTTTACACAACCACCCACAATGATAGTAGGAGACAGACCGGCATAATCGAGGATATAACCTACCATACAGCTAACCGTTGTTTTTCCATTTGTACCTCCAATAGCTATTCCATACATAGGATTAAACATTTCGGCAAGGAGGTTGGCACGCCTTATAATTTTTTTATTACCGAATCGTGCTCTTTTAATGTCCTGGTTATCTTCTTCGATGGCAGAAGAAATAACGACGTAGTCTGTATCCTTTGTAATACCAGAACCATCCTGTGGATGGACGGAAATACCCTGTGCTAAAAGTTTAGAAAATACGTCGGGGATAATATTTTTATCATAATTTCTATCTGAACCGCTGACGACCTGACCTTGTTCCTTCATCACTTGGGCAATGGCGCTCATGCCAATACCACCTATACCTATAAAGTGGTATGATAATCTCTTCAAATATTCCTGACCTCCTTTATTTTCGATGCTGTAGGGATTATGAGGGAATTAGCAAGGAAGCGCAAAGAGTTGGTTGTAATATATTTTCCCTTGTTACCCGGTTA
>JAUQXU010000014.1 GCA_030837935.1 Candidatus Brocadia sp. | reverse complement strand
AGAAAATGAATTTATTTTCAAAGTTACATCATAACCCTGCGTTTTCATACTCTTGGATCGAATAATCCGTTCATACAAATGCCGCGTCTTGTTAACCTTATCTACCTCCTCAGCATATTCCCTTAAAAGTCTGTCCAGGATTTCTCTATTCTGAGTTCGAGCCACTTCAAGCTCTTTTTCAGTTGCATACAAACTGTACCATAAAATGAAATTCTGTTTTTCAATCGCGTCGTGTGCCATCTTTTCACCCCTATTCTACACATAGAAAACCACAACAAAAGCCCAAAATATTTTATCACTCGGGTTCATGCTTTTTCAAGCCTTCACAATCGCCTTATCACCCCCTTTTGATGCAGTATAAAATATAAATAGCCACAATTATTGCATTGCCATTTTAAACTTCGAGGGTTCTTCACCTAAATAGACAAGTGACCGTCTAATGATTTCTCCGACAACAGGGGCGGCAACTGTACCGCCGTAGTATGCACCATTCTGAGGTTCATTGATCATGACCAACACGCAAATGCGGGGCCGTTCTGCAGGGGCGTAAGCAATAAAAGATCCAACATATTTTTCATGAGAATATCGTCCACCTCCACTATGGGCTTTCTGCGATGTTCCCGTCTTTCCAGCGACATCGTACTCTAAGAGGTTGGCATTCTTCCCTGTGCCTTCTGTAACGGCCTTCACTAGTATAGGATTCATTATCGTGCGCGCAACGTTTGAACTTATTACACGCCCAACGATTTGCGGGCTCTGAAATTTTTCTTTTCTTTTATTATCATTGCTTATTGTCGACTTTACAATCTTCGGTCTGAGCAACAAACCACCGTTTGGAATGCTACAAAAAGCTGTAATAAATTGTAACGGTGTAACTGCAATCTCATGTCCTATTGAAATAGATATGAGAGAATATTTCTTTGACCACTGTTTAACAGGACGGAAGATACCGCCTATTTCTCCTGGTAGTTCTATTCCCGTTTTCTCGCCAAAGTTGAATTGTTTAAGATATCGATACATCCTTTCATTTCCCATAAGCATGCCCACCTTGGCCATTCCGATATTACTTGAATAGGCAATAATTTCAGAAACCGTAAGCTTGCCGTGGCCTCCGTGAGTATCATGTAAAATCCTGCCCTCTATATTACATGCGCCATTATTGCAGAAAAACACATCGTCAGGTTTCACGAGACCCTGATCAAATATGCCTGAAATAACGACAGGCTTCATTAATGATCCAGGCTCATAGCAATCAGTAATAGCCAGATTTCTCCTTGTGTTTGGATGATACTTCTTAAAATGATTAGGATCATACGTAGGATAATTGGCCATGGCCAGTACTTCACCGGACATTGGGTCCATGACAACTGCCGTTGCGGATAACGGCATCCATTTTTCACAAGCATTTTCCAACTCTTCTTCAGCAAGACGTTGAATATTGGCATCAATCGTCAAAACAACATTATCTCCATGCCGAGGCAATTGAATTTCTGCATCCGGTGTAATAATTTGACGTTGCAGTGCATCCCGATTAATCAGTTGATACCCTGATTCCCCGGATAACACATTATCACACGACAGCTCAACACCTTCAAGCCCCTTCTCGTCAATGTTGGTGAATCCAAGAATGTGACTGCCTAACTTGCCGTTAGGATAAAAACGATGATTCTCGTGTTTTACATAAATTCCTTTTAAAGATAATTTTGCGACCGCATTGAGTTCTTCGTCACCTATTTTTCGTTTAATCCAGACAAATCGTTTATCCTTATTCAGAAGATTCACTAACTTAGATGAATTAAGTTTTAAGGCCTTGCTCAGATGATATGCTACATCGGAGATGTCTTCAATTTCAGCAGGATCTGCATAAACAGAACCTACTTGTAAAGATTCAGCAAGTGGACTCCCATTCCTGTCTAAGATTGAACCTCTTCTTGCTGGCAACTCAATCTTTTTACACTGCTGAACCTTAGCAAGTTTAATATATTTTTCATGATCAATTAACTGAATACGTCCGATATGAACAGATAAGGCAAGAAAAATCATGATGAGAAAAACGCCGGTAATATTCGCCCAGAATTTATGTTTTTTCAAAGGCATCATGTTGGCAATCCCACAAAGGTGTATGGAACTAAAACAATCATGTAAAATTAGATTTTACGGACGCTTTCGGGACAAGACAACTTTTCCCCGAAAGCGTCCGGGAGGAGGGCTCATCATAAACCACGCAAAATAATTGCTACCAAAAGCCATACAACAACCATTTGGCACTAACCGGCAGGAGACAACTCTTTTTAATAACCAGGAAACTGTTTTTTATCTACCTTTCTGCTTAAGGTGTTAATTATGTAATGAACAACAATTTACTAAGACTCCCTTTTGAGTATAAAAATCTTTATTGATTACCTTTTTCATTGCCTTTACCACATCCTCCTTTAGTTTTACTTGAACCGCTATCATTCCTGCCTGGTCTTCTTGAGGAGCGAGAGGAAGCTTTAATGATTGTACCTTGTAGACAATAACCTCGGGCGATTGTAAACGACTAACATAATAGTTTAGTTTCCTATTCTTCTCTGATAATTCATCGCAACTCCTTTGTAATTTAGCTACTTGGTATCCTATTTCTATGATTCTGTTTCTTTCTGACACAACAAACATTGCCATCGCAATAGTAATAACAAACAACAACAGTATTCTCGATACACCCATATTAAATCCTTTCTGCAGATCTAAGTTTCGCGCTTCTGCACCGAATATTTTGTTCTATCTCAGTTTCACGGGGAGTTATCGGTTTCTTTGTAAGTATCCTGAATAGCTTCTGATTCGCCTTTTCTATGAATTTATTCTTTACAATCCGGTCCTCAAGGGAATGAAAACTTATAATCACAATGCGGGCTCCTATCATCATATACTGATGAATTTTATCCAAAACAATCTCCAAACTTTCCAGTTCCTTATTTACCGCAATTCTCAGCGCCTGAAATACCCTTGTTGCAGGATGAATTTTGCTTCTTCCTTTTGGAACGACCCGTTCAATAATCGCAGCCAACTGTCTTGTTGAAGTAATCCCTACATCCTTTTCTTCTTTTTGTATGGCCCTTGCAATTCTCCTTGACCACCGCTCTTCTCCATATTTTTTCAGCAATTCTTCCAGTTTTTGTTCAGAAAGCCTCCGGATTAAATCCTGCGCAGTACCAGCCCGCGACCGATCCATCCTCATATCGAGTGGACCTTCCCTTGTAAAGCTAAAACCACGTTCTCCCTCATCAAACTGCAAAGAAGATGCACCCAAATCAAGGAGCACACCATTTACCATTCCAACCCCCGCCTGTCGCAATACCTCGTCAACATCAGCATAATCTGCATGGTAAAGCTTAAAGGGATGCCCTGTTTTCGATAGATATTGTTTTGCTGTTTGCAAAATTTCCATATCCTTATCGATTCCAATAAACAATCCATTTGGGCTTATCCTGCTCATTATCCGGCTTGCATGTCCCCCATTCCCCACAGTACAATCGAGAATTATGTGTCCCGGTTGCGGATGGAGGTAATCTAATACTTCATCAACCATCACTGGTTTGTGAAGCAAGTTATTTGTCGCATCATCCATTGAGTCTATCCTTACAAAGACGGGGGCTGTATTTGCCCCATTTCAGAGGCAGGAAACCCCAGCTGGAACAAATCTTCTGCAATCTCTTCAAACCCTTTGTTATGCTCAGACTCAAATTCTTTCCAGGCTTTTTCATCCCAAATTTCAATGCGACTGCTTACTCCAACAATCACAACATTCTTTTGTATCTTGGCAATATCTTTCAAGTATTGCGGGATCAGGATGCGTCCCTGCTGGTCAGAATCAGGAATTTTTTGTGCTTTAGAAAAGAAAAGGCGCTGGAACTGACGCGCCTTTTTATTCGTAAAAGAGAGTTGTTCTATCCGATAAACTACACCCTGCCATACTTTAGGTGTGTACATGAACAGGCAGGTATCGAGTCCCCGAGTTATGAAAAATCCCTTTCCATCCTTCTCCCCATCGATACTCTCACGGAGAGGAGCTGGTATAGCCAATCTATTCTTGTCATCAATTGTATGATGGTACTCACCGGTGAACATTTTATTCCCCACTTTTCACCACTCGATACCACTATCGGCTATGACAATAAACTTTTTTATTTATTTGTCAAGAAATATTTTCATAACCATTTTACTTATACGATCATAATATCTCCTTAATATGCTAATCGTTGTAATAACCATCTTAATATACACTATATATAGCACCCTATCCATGGATACATTTATTTCAAAAAATATTTAAATATTTTAAACCTTATTTTTAAATTCATAATAAGTTTATACAACTTGATTATATTTTTTTAACGTGGTAACATAGTCCAAACAAGAGAATGAATGTTGCTTCATCCAAATCTATGAAAATTTGCACCAAACTATCCGACTACGACTATGATCTTCCGAGGGAACTGATCGCTCAGCAACCGTCAGAAAACCGTGAAGATGCAAGATTGTTGATATTGCATCGAAGCACAGGTGAGATAGAGCATCGCACATTTCATGAAATTACTGAATATCTCTGCCATGGAGATTTACTCGTTCTTAACAACACAAAGGTAATACCTGCATTGGTAACAGGGAAAAGGATTAGCGGTGCATTACTTGAATTATTGCTTACCGAGGAGACAGGAGAAAACCAATGGAAGGCACTTATTAAATCAAACGCCAGACTAAAAACAGGGGAAGAAATTTATATTGGAAATAACATAATCTCAATCTCTGCAAAACTCCTTGATAAGGCCGAAGACGGTTCATGGCTTATTACATTTGACAAAAATTACGATATAAAAGAAATTCTC
>JAUQXU010000133.1 GCA_030837935.1 Candidatus Brocadia sp. | reverse complement strand
GGATCAAACGACTCAACCAATATCTCAAGATACGAAAGAAGATGCTGATACGACTATGAAACAGCTTGGTACATCCACTGCTAGGGTTGCAAAGACAAGTAAAGACAAGAAAGATAAATTAACAACAAGGTTGCCTGCTGTATATAAACAAAACGCAATGACAATATTTAAACCACTTTCCTCAAATGAAATAGCTAATATGCTTAAAGAAATAGAGACAGAGAAGCATGAGTATGAGAAAAAGAATGAATTGTTAAATTATAAGGAGAAGATTATTGAATCATTACGTGCCGATCTGGAAACCGAAAGGAATGAACTCGATGCTCTCAAACAAGAATTAAACAAGCTCCTTAATATTGTATCGACACAGAAGGGAGAACTAAAGAAGGAATTCGCTCAACTTGACGAAGTGGAATCAAAGAACATTAAAAAATTAGCAGCCGTCTATAGTGGTATGAAGCCAGAAAAAGCGGCTATGATCATAAAAGAAATGGACGAGAAAACTGCCGTTAAATTACTGACGATGATGGATGGTAAAAGTTCGGCTAAAATTTTGGAATCAGTTGATCTTAATCTCGCCGTTAGATTGAGTGAAAGGTTAAAATTATTGAAAAGCGATTATTAAAATGGCAAATAATTAAATCTGCAGTTTTCGACAATTAAAGGTAAATGCTATATAAATAGTTCTGGTGTATGGTATTTCAAAATGCTTTTTATACAATGAGGTAGAAAGTAGAGGTATAAAATTATGGCAGATAAAACAGTTAAAAATGAAATGAAAAATACGCAAGAAAATGAAGTATCTGATCAGTCGATAAATCAGAGGAAAGGGAATAAAACTATCATAATGATGGGAACTGTAGTGCTCATTTCAGTTGGATGTGCGTTTGTATTTGTTTCAAAGGTGTACCCATCTTTAACAGGAAACGTTCAACTTGATGCGATGGGACAGGAAAAGGAAAGAGTCCACGATATTCCGGAGGCACAAACAGTGAAATTAACTGAAGTGGAGAAGTCGCCGTCGTCAACATCTAAAAAGAAGGAGGACAACGGAAAAGATGATAAAAAAAATATTGAGGAAGAATTCTTAATTATACCTATAGATCCTGTTATCGTCAATCTGAGTGGCTCTGGTGGTAGAAGATATCTTAAGGCAAAGATAAACCTTGAGGCAAAGGATGGAGATATTAAAAAGAAAATTGAAGCCAAATCGATACAAATAAAAGATCGGTTAATTTCTATTCTTTCGTCAAAAACATTAGAAGATATTGAAGGGACAGAAGGACAAGAAAACCTTCGAAGAGAAATACAAGACGCGGTAGATGTTGTGCTAAAGATAGAAGATGGTGTACTGCAGGTTTATTTTACAGAGTTTGTTGTTCAATAGCCAGATAATATGAGGATGATTTGATGTCAAATGCAATATTAACCAACCAGGAAGTGGAAGCGCTTCTGTCCGCGATCGAGAGTGGGCAAGTATTAGTAGGGCAGAAGATTGAACCAAAAAAAGAAAAAAAGGTTCAACATTATGATTTTAGACGTCCTGATAGGTTCCCGAGAGAACAAAAGCGTCGATTACAAAAGATTAGTGAAGAGATGGCTAAATCAATAAGTATTACACTTTCCCGTTTTTTAAGAGTCTCGGTAAATGTTGAACTTATTGCTATTGAGGAATTTAGTTACGAAGTGTTTTTGAATTCTTTTACGGATATGGTATGTTCTAATGTTGTGAATTTAAAACCTCTCAATGGATTAGGATGTTTAACCGTTGACGTGGGTTTCTGTCTTGCTATTCTGGATAGAGGATTAGGGGGTCCAGGAAGAATACCCCAGAAGATAAGACCTCTTACACTTATTGAAGAGTCTGTAATAGGTGTTGTACTATCAAGTATCATAGACGAGATGAAGCACTGTTGGGCAAACCTAGTACAGCTTGAATGGAAGATAGAAAAAATGGATATGGATATAAAGTCATTGCAAATAGCCCCAGCTACAGAGCTTGTGATATCGATTAATTTTGCGGCAAATGGAGAGTTAGGTAATGGAACAATCATTTTATGTGTTCCGGTTACAAGTCTTGAAACAGTAATGATAAAGTCAAAGATAAAAAAAATTGAGCGAAAAGACGAGATTACAATTATTGGTGATGTTATTAGAGAGACAGAATTGACTACTTCAGTGGTTTTAGGTACGACTCAATTGATACTAAACGAACTCCTTAATCTAAAAGCTGGTGATGTCATAAGATTAGATAATAAAATTACCGAGGATATACATATGGAGATTGAAGAAAAAATAAAATATTATGGTAAACCAGGCGTGGTTGGTAAGAAATTAGCACTTCAGGTATCTTCTGTAATTGTTTAATTGATTCACATAGGGAGAAACAAAACATGGAAAGTGTAAAAGAAATTGATACGAAGGAAAGAATGGATGCTGATGTCCAGATACAAACAGTTCAATTTAGTCAATTGAACCCTGTTAATGAGAGCGCTAAAGATGAAAGTAAGCGTAATTTAGACTTAATTCTGGACATCCCTGTACCTGTTTCCGTTGAGTTAGGACATACAACCATGCTCGTAAAAGATATTATTGCCTTATCGCAGGGGTCTATTGTGGAATTAGATAAGATGGCAGGTACACCTGTTGACTTACTAGTTCGGGGAAAACTATTAGCTCAAGGAGAGGTTGTTGTTGTCGATGAGAACTTTGGTCTCAAGATTACAAATATTTGTGGTTCAGAGGAAAGAATTAGAAATCTTGTATAAGTGTGTTCTATAAAATAGGCAACAAATTCAGTAGATAAATTTCGAAGTGCAATGAATTATCACAATGGCCAAATCTTCTTTATTGGCAGATTTTGAAATATCCTCTTTTTCCTTTGTTAGATGCTCTCAGACGTCATCCAGCTTCATTCTCCAACAATCCTTTCCCCGTATTACTCTGTAAATACTTCTTTCCTTGAGAAATTTCAAAGTATTTATAAGAGGTAGGTTAGTAAAAGCTTGTTTAATATTTCTACGGCAAGTACAAAAAGTCCGCTATAAATAATTTTTTCCAAATATCCCTAATAACCACATATTTGAATAGTTCAACAGTAGTTAACTAATGATTATATGGTTGAACTATATACATATCAAAAGCATATATATTTGTTTCTTCAATAGACTTTTGTGTTTGTTTCTAAGAAATTATTAGAGATACCGATGAGGCATCTAATTTGCTCATTGTAAAATAATATTAGGAAGAAATATCCCGTAGATTCATCATGAGAAAGGGACAGGCGATGTTTATATATTTTCTCAATCAACTTTTATTTTTTGGGACGCAATAAGATGGGAAAAAAATGTTTGTTGATAATTTTCCTTTTGTTACTTGTTATTTGTGACCATGGATATTGTGTAACACAAGTTGTTGAAAAGGAAGAAATACATGGGAGTGCAACTACAGAAATAGATAATATTGGTGTCATGTCGCCAATTAATTATCCAAAAATTACAAAGTTATTAAAAGCGCTTGGACTTGTAATTGTAATTATCGTTGCTACATTTTTATTCTTACGAAAAAGAATGGGAATTAAAGCGTGCATGATCGGGAGAAAGAGGTATGTCCATATTGTGGATACGGTTTCGTTAGGTTCAAAGAAGTATATTCATTTGGTCAAAGTACCCGGGAAGGTATTGCTAATAGGTGCTACTCATGAGCGGATTCAATCGATTTCTGAAATTACGGAAAAAGATATTGTTGACTCCATCGAAACAGAATCAAAAGGCAGGGAATTTATGAGTTTTTTTAGGCGTGCTTGTACAGAACGAACATAATCTCTTCATGGTTAGGATAATGTTATGAAACGATGGTTAATGATTTCGATTGTTTGTGGAATTGTAGCAATACTTAGTTGCATGGGCATAGTTGAAGCTGCCGGTGAATCTTCAGTTCCCTTAAAATTAACGATGAGTATCGACAATATTGGAAAGCCGAAAGAGATTGCCAGCACCTTAAAGATTGTGCTTTTTTTAACGGCACTCTCGTTATTACCCGGATTATTATTGACGATGACCTCATTTACGAGAATCATCATTGTCCTTTCCTTTGTACGGAAGGCTCTGTCGTTTCAAACACTTCCGCCAAACCAAATACTTATAGGTATTTCACTTTTTTTGACAGTATTTGTAATGGCGCCCGTATGGAAACAGGTTAACACTGATGCACTTCAACCGTATCTCAAAGAAGAGATCACTCAGAATGAGGCATTACTAAGAGGACTTGTGCCGTTTCAAAAATTTATGCTCAAGCAGACCCGGGAGAAAGATATTGCTCTATTTATAAATATTGCAAAAATGGAGAGACCAAAGTCGGTGAAGGATGTTCCGATGCACATAATAATTCCAGCCTTCATCACTAGCGAACTCAAGACTTCCTTTCAGATGGGCTTTCTCCTGTTTCTCCCTTTTCTGGTAATTGATATGGTGGTTGCATGTGTGCTTACTGCTATGGGGATGGTCATGCTTCCGCCTGCCATGATTTCAATGCCGTTTAAGTTAATTCTTTTTGTGTTGGTGGATGGCTGGCAATTAATTATTCAATCTTTAATTTCGAGTGTGGCATTATAAAGAGGCAGAGAATATTAAGTGCATAATGAATATTGTTTTATAGAATGTTTCTAAAGGAATCTCCTGTGACCCCTGAAATAGTTACTAACATTGGAAAAGATTTATTACAAATAACAATTGTCCTTATGGCACCATTGCTTGTCGTGGCAATGGTGGTTGGCTTAGTTATCGGTATATTTCAGACAGTCACAAGTATTCATGAGCAGACGATCACGTTTTTACCAAAGGTATTTGCCGTTATGGGGGTGTTTTTGTTTTGTTTGCCCTGGATGCTACGCATGATAACATCTTATACCGTAAATTTGTTGGGAAATTTAACTAAATATTGTCAATAAGTTTATATGGAATATCTTTTAAATATTGTTAATGATTTACCAGTCCTTATGGTCGTTTTTTCCCGCGTGGGAGGGATGCTTCTTTTTGCACCTGTGTTCGGTAATGCTAACGTTCCTTTACAAGTACGGGTTGCCATCGCCTTAATGTTTACCTTTATTCTCTATCCCAGTGTGGATAAAACAGCGTTTACGCTGCCGTCTAGCATTATTCTATATACTTTTGTTGTCCTTAAAGAAATTGCTATTGGTGCTGTAGTTGGTTTCGCTGCCTCGATTATATTTGGAGCATTTACTGCGGCGGGATATTTAATAAGTAATCAAATGGGACTTGATACTGCATCGATTGTTGATCCTACTTCGGAGATAGGAGAGGAAGAGCAGGCAATATCAATATTTTATAACATGATTGCCGTTCTTATCTTTCTCACGATTAACGGGCATCATTGGTTTATTAAATCAACGGCGCAAAGTTTCGAGATGATTCCACTGGGAAGTTTCAAATACACCACGATGACACTTACAAAGATACTCATAATGTTTAAATCATTTCTTGTAATGGGAATTAAGATATCTGCACCCTCACTAGTGGTTTTATTGTTAACCGTTGTTGTCCTTGGATTGATGACGAAGGTAGCGCAAGAAATTAACGTGTTTATAATTGCTTTTCCAGTAAAAATATTAATTGGGTTTTTAATACTTATCATAGCCCTTCCATTTGTAATGAATGCAATGAAATCTCACCTGATTCCTTTCGAAAAAGATATGGTTTCGCTGTTGTTTGCTATGCGGGAATAAAAGATGGCATTTAGTTCAGATACTGAAAAAACAGAACAACCTACCAGTAAACGTTTGGGTGATGCGCGCAGTAAAGGGAGCGTTGCATTTAGTCCCGATTTAAACAGTGCAGCAAGCTTATTGTTCGGTTTTGTGTTGTTATATGCTTTAGGTGCTAATACTTACAATAGTATGTATAAGACAATGAAATTATCGCTTGGGAATTTGCTTTGTAAAGATTTTACGCCAGATTTTATTTTGGATCTCATGGCATCTCAAATTTATGAATTGATGAAGATTCTTTCTCCTATTTTTGGTGGATTCGTATTGATTGGGCTAGCAACATCTTATCTGCAAATAGGGTTTATGTATAATTTTGGAATGCTAAAGCCTAATATTAATAAATTAAATATTATATCAGGTATAAAAAATCTATTTTCCACAAAATCGCTTGTCAAACTTGTTTTTTCCGTGTTAAAGCTTATTGTAGTTGGCTGTGTCTCTTTTTTTTATATCAAAAAAGAATTCAGCACTGTAAATATCACGGGCATAATAGATCTCAGTCTCGTTGAAATATTTGGGATGAGCGTAAAATTAATGTATGGACTAGCTTTACGTGTATCGGCGGCTTTATTGATACTGGCTGTATTGGATTTCTTTTACCAGAAATGGCAGTTTAAGCACAATTTACGGATGACCAAGGGAGAAATTAAAGAAGAGAGAAAGCAGCAGGATGGCGATCCATTAATTAAGTCAAAGATCAGGTCAATACAGCGTCAAATGGCGATGAAGCGTATGATGACATCAATACCTGCGGCAGACGTCGTGGTAACAAACCCGACCCATTATGCCGTTGCGTTGAAATATGATAGTGTAGCAATGAAAGCGCCTACAGTAGTTGCAAAAGGTTCAGACCTCATTGCAATGCGTATCAAGGAGATTGCAAAAAAACATAAGATACCTTTAGTGGAAGATAAACCCCTTGCACAAACACTTTATAAAACCGTTGAAATTGGAAGAGAGATACCACAAAAATTGTACCACGCGGTCGCAAAAATTTTGTCCTATGTATATCAACTGAAAAAAGGAAATACAAGGGTATAAATTAAAAGAGATAATGTTATTGAAGATTAAATCCGGCATCAGATAAGGGAAATATTTTGATGAAAAATACTGTTGGTAATTTGTTTTCAAAAGGGGAAATAGCGCTGATAGTTGGGGTAATAGGCATTTTCGTTGTGCTTATTATACCGATTCCGTCAATCCTGCTTGATTTGCTTATTACGGTAAACATTTCTGCAACCCTTTTGTTATTATTAGTTACTCTGCATGCAAAGGGGCCGCTAGATTTATCTACATTTCCTTCCATATTACTTTTTTTAACACTGTTCCGATTGTCACTCAACGTGGCGTCTACCAGACAGATTTTGTTACAGGGATACGGAGGCCAGGTGATTGCATCGTTTGGTGAGTTTGTTGTTGGTGGAAATATTATTGTAGGGATGGTGGTTTTTTTAATCATTATTGTTATTCAATTTATTGTTATAACAAAAGGTGCAACAAGAATTTCCGAGGTTGCTGCCCGGTTTACACTTGACGCTATGCCTGGGAAGCAAATGAGTATTGACGCGGATCTAAATGCTGGTCTCATTACGGAGGATCAAGCTCGAAACCGAAGAGAATTGATTTCAAAAGAGGCAGAATTCCATGGGGCTATGGATGGTGCTAGTAAATTTGTAAGCGGAGATGCTATTGCTGGTATTATTATCGTGTTAATTAATATTGTAGGTGGAATTGTTATGGGCATGCGCCAAGGGATGTCAGTAACTGATGCACTTCAACATTACGCGATTTTAACGGTGGGTGACGGACTTGTATCACAAATTCCATCTTTTATTATTGCTACTGCTTCAGCTGTCATTATTACCAAAACATCATCAAGCGAAAATCTTGGTAAGGATTTGTCTGGACAAATGTTAAGTCAACCCAATGCGGTGGCTTTTGCAGGAGGAATTCTTGCCATATTCAGCATAATTCCAGGTTTGCCTAAATTGCCATTTATGATTCTTGCAGGGTTTTTTGGGATTTTGTTTTTCCTGCTTAAAAGATCAAGCAAAAAATTGGCAGTGGAAGAAATGGAACAAAGAGAGACAAAAAAGAACACACAAGAACCACAATCTGAAGAAGGAGTCGAAAAATTGTTTCATGTAGACCGCATGGGGATTGAGGTGGGGTATAAGATAGTGCCTTTGGTCGATCCACAAAAGAATGGAGGTATTCTTGAGAGAATTAATGCATTACGAAGGCAAATGGCAAGAGATATGGGTATGATTGTTCCTCCAATCAGAGTACGGGACAATTTGCAATTGGGAGCAAATCAATACGTAATCAAAATACGGGGACAGGATGTTGCAAAGGGAGATATATTCCCGGATTGCTATCTCGCCATAGATTCAGGTACAACTACGAAATCGATTGAAGGAACGAAAACATTTGATCCAGCGTATGGTTTACCTGCCCTGTGGATATCCGGAGCAGGAAAAGAGGATGCGGAGGCTTCAGGTTATACAATTGTTGATCCGGTCTCTGTCATGATCACACATCTGACAGAGATTATAAAGAATCATGCATACGAAATTCTGTGTCGCGAAGATGTGCAGAAGCTTATTGAGAATTTAAAGAAAGAATCGCCGACAGTTATTGATGAACTGACACCAGGTGTAATGCCTCTTGGGAATGTACAAGAGGTACTGAAGAATTTATTAAAAGAGCACGTGCCGATTCGTGATATGGCAACTATACTTGAAACAATTGCAGATTTTGTTCCAACGACTAAGGATACTGAGTTATTGACAGAGTATGTGAGACAGAGACTTTCTAGGACAATTTGTCAGAGATACCAGAACGGGGAAGGTAAAATAGGGGTTGTCTCTTTTGATCCTCAACTTGAGCAGGCTATCGCAAATGCGATTCATAAAACAGAGAGGGGAAATGTTTTAGCCTTGGAGCCGAATATGGCACAAAAATTGATAGATAGATTAATAGAGGTTATAAAGGGCTCTTTAACCTCTGGCTATGAGGTCGTTCTGCTAACTTCTTCTAACGTAAGAAGCCATGTCCGCCGACTCATTGAAAATGCTTTACCTCAGGTGGCAGTATTATCGTATAAAGAAATCTCATCGGGTGTTAAGATCGATTCGGTTGGGATAGTTAAACTGTAAGTAAAATAATTTGAATTATATGTTAGTTATCATCAAGAAGTATTTTAAGAAATATTTTGCGTGAATATGGTTTATAGCAATATTTTCCTTAATAGGGAAATTTAAGCCTGTCGGCTCGATTCAAGCGCGGTAAAACATTGTTGGAGACAGATACAAAATGGCTGCAGGATTTTCTAAAGTAAGGACGATTGCAGTAACTAGCGGCAAAGGTGGTGTAGGAAAAACGAATATTGCTACAAATCTGGCAATGATCTTTCGACGATACAAAAAAAGGGTTTTAATAGTAGACCTCGATTTGGGGCTTGCAAATGTTGATGTGTTGCTCGGTTTTCATGCTGAGTACACTTTATATGACGTTATTGTTGGCCGTAAAAAAGTGAAAGATATTATTCTTCATGGTCCAGATGGGATTATGATTGTGCCCGCTAGTTCAGGTATTGAGGAACTTACTCATTTGAATGAAATACAAAAAGAACAGCTTTTAAAGGGCTTTAGCGGATTGGATGAAGAAGTAGATATTGTTATTGCAGATACAGGTGCTGGAATATCGTCGAATGTGCTTAGTTTTGTACTTGCATCAAATGAGATATTGTTAGTAACAACGCCTGAACCCACGGCTATAACAGATGCGTATGCCATGATTAAAGTTCTTTCAAAAAGGAGGAAAGATTTAAATATAAAACTACTCGTTAATTTTTCCTGTAGTAGAGAAGAAGCCGAGTTAACTATGAATAAAATTACATCAGTAACCCGACGGTTTTTGGATGTAAATGTAGAATATTATGGATATCTCTTACAGGATCCGAACGTGCCCATTGCAGCGCGGCTTCAAAAGTCCTTTGTAAAAGAATATCCCAATACAATAGCAACCAGTTGTTTGAGTAACATTGCTTCTTCATTTATAAAAAATGATGACGTAACGCTAGCTTTAGGAGTGGAGGGTTATTTAAGAAGAATTGTTGATGAAAGAATTCGGACACGGTAAATTGAAATGCTTGACTCTTTAGATACACATATTTATGCAACGGAGGTATTTTTGGGTGGAAAATCTTTTAGCTAGTGCACGTATATACCTTATGGTGATTGTGTTTTTTTCTTCATGTATTCTGGGGCTAATGTCCGATGTATCCCTTCCGATGCTGGCTATGCGAAGTATTGTAATTGTAAGTATCGTTGGTGTTTTAAGTCATTTATTCATTAAGTATATTGTGGGTGTGGCAAAAACTATTTCACCTTCAGAATCAAGTCAAACGCAGCATTCTGTCCACCAGGAAATCGATCATGTAATTGATCGAAACGATAAATAAAGTATTTTATGTAAAGGAAAAGGAAAATGGGTACATCAAATAGGGTTAAGTCTGGTTATACAAGTGAAAATATAACGAAGCGCGACAAATTAATTACCGATAACCTTTCATTGGTTAAGTATGTGGTAGGTAAAATTATTGTGTATTTGCCTTCGTTTGTGGACAAGGAAGACCTCATAGAATATGGAATCATTGGTCTGATAGAAGCGGCCGAGAAGTATGATCCGAAGAATAATACAAAGTTTGGGACATATGCTATTTCTCGTATTCGTGGGGCGATTTTAGATCATTTGCGATCGCAGGATTGGTTGCCACGTTCCATGAGAGATAAGGCAACGATAGTGAGAGATGCATACATTTCATTGGAACAAAAGCTGAACAGGCCACCTCGTTCGGAAGAGATTGCAGCGGTGCTAAAAATGAACCCAGCAGAATGGGAAAAATTACTGACAGATATTAGCTCGAGCGCGTTCATTTCGTTGGAGGCGTTCTATCAAAAATCAGAAAATACAATAGAAGGAAATAGACGTCAGGAAATCAGAGACCCCAAACTTCATGATCCTTTAAGTGATTTGGAAACTAAGGAAGAAAAAGTTTTATTAGCAAATGCCATCGCAGGACTACCTAAAAGGGAAAGATTGGTAATTACGTTATATTACTATGAGGATCTCATGTTAAGGGAAATAAGCGAATTAATGGGCATCTCGGAATCAAGAATATCACAACTACACCATAGGGCGTTGTTCTTGCTTCGGGTCAAAATGAGTAAGATATCACTGAATGCTTGTTAAATGCGGTAAGGCTTTATACAAAGAGGTGTATTATGGAAGATATGGAGGGAATACGAGGGGATCATCCATTTCAATGTGCTTCTGTGAAGCACGTTGTTAGTGAGAGTAAACAAGGGGGTTGTGTTAAATTTAGTTAAAAAAAAGGAAAAGAAAGGCGATGATACGCAAGAGAAACGGGTTGCTCACATAGACCAAGAAACATCAAACGGCGAACAAGAAACGGAACAGAATGAGCACAGTAAAACGCACGCAAGAGAAAATCAATGTGGTAATATAATTGATATAGAGGCGTAAATAAAGAATGAATATGACAGATAATTATATGTCAGTAGCATTGGACACGATTCGGGTTGATACAATAGTAGGGTGTGATCTTTATATACAAAATTATGTAAATGGTGAAATAAAATACATATTGTATTGCAATGGAACGAACACGATTAGATCAGAAAAAATTGAAGAGTTACAGAAACACAAAATAGAAAGGTTGTTTATATATAAGGAAGATCACAATAAATATTTAAAGTATGTAGAATCCTCTCTCAAAAACATTATTAATGATAATAAAATAAGTATTACAGAAAAAGCACAGGTGGTGTACCATGTCGCCAAGAATATTATGACAGATGTTTTTGAGAATCCTCGTTCGGGAATACATGTATATCGTGCTAAAAATTGGGTAGAAGCTACTATAGATATGATCATAAATAACAAAAATGCCTCATTAACAATGATAAACATACTTTCATTTGATTACTATACGTATACGCACTCGGTGAATGTGGCTGTATTAGGTTTATTATTTTCGAAGTATTTAGGTATTAAATACAAAGAATTAAATATGTTTGGAACTGGATTGTTGTTACACGATATCGGTAAAACCCAGATTGAATCTGAAATAATTAATAAAAAGGAAAAGCTGAGCGAAGAAGAATTTACAAGGATTAAAATGCATGTAGAATTAGGTGCAAATATACTTACACAGGTAAGCGATTTTGATGACGTATCTCTTTTCCCTTTGAGACAACATCATGAAAAATATAACGGAAAGGGCTATCCTACCGGGTTAAAAGGTGATGATATCCATAAATTCGGCAAGATAGCAAGTATTATTGATGTATATGATGCCTTAACGACCAGAAGGCCTTATGCTGATGCCCGAAAACCGTTTTCGGCATTAAAAATTATGAAAGATGAGATGGAAGGTAGTTTTGATGGTGAATTATTTATGGATTTTATATTGTTTCTCGGTCAACGAAGTGAGAAAAAATATTGAACCCTCTGTCATTTCCGTATAAGGATTGAATTTCAAATTTCTCCTAGTCCTTGCAATTAAGCATTAAGTCCAATGTCAAAAGATTTGATCCCGCCTATTGCACTATCATCCTGTAAAGCACGACCAATCAATTGCACGTTTTCTTTTCTTGTGCGAGTTAACTTTTATATTATTCAGAGGTGTCTTGAATTCTTTCGATTTTGGTATCTCGGTTAAAACGTGCGACAATTTCAAGATAGAAAGGATAGTGTACTTTTTACCCCGTATTGGAAAAATTTACATCCAAGACGCGTGTTGTTTAATTATTTAACTTTACAATATACTCCCAGATGAGGCATTGTAAGATTATAACCTATTATTATGTAAATAGTTAGTGTTAGGTTTATCAATAAGTTGTTTTGAAGTTGATTTGGCATTTCTATTGCTTAAATTATATTGAAGATTAAAAATAGTTTTCTCTATATTAATTATCTTGTGAGGATAGTCTATATGACGGTGGGCATATTGAACAAGTCCGTTCGGGAAGAGATTCAGACAGTTCGGGATACATTACACGATATTAAATGTCTGACTAAATTATATCAGCTATTACACAATACTCGTGGTACAGATGTATTAAGGGATGATTTCAATGATAGTTCTGAAGGGTTAAATCTGAGGGAAATTGGACATGCCTTAATCTCAGTGCTTGATCTGGAGAAATTATTTCCGTTAGTTAATAATTTCACGGTTGGTGGTACTGGTAGCTTATCGGGGATTGTTGCCTTAATTGTTGGAGATGAAGTCCATGTAAAGGCTTCGATTGGTCAACCGGGTTTTATGGTGAAAAACACGATATTCAAAATCGGTGAAGACCCAATTGGCTGGATGGTAAAAAACGGGGAATCAATCGTAGTCAGTGATATCGATAAGGATCGCCGTTTTAATAATAAACAATTCAGGTTGTATTTTGGAAAGACATTACTTTGTGTTCCCATAAAAGCACTGGATAAAATTATTGGTGTAATAATTGTAAATAAAAGATCAGAAGAAATTTATACTCACAATGACGTTCAATTTTTAGAAACGATTGCTGACTATATCTCTATTGCTATAAAAGATTCAGACCTGCATACCAAATTAAAAAGTTCTAACAAAGTAGACCAGCTTACAAATACTTATTATGATAAAAACAATAAATATTTGCCTGTGACATTGAGAAGCATAAAGACAGGTGCATTTGCGGAATGCGATTTATATTTGCAAACTGTAGTAAATGATGAAATTAAATATTTGTTGTATTGTAAGGGTAGTAGGTTGTTTGACGATGAACGTAAAGAATCCTTTGTTAAAAAAAATATCAATAAGATTTATGTCGTAAAAAATGGCAATGCACAATACTTGAGGTACATGGAAACGAACCTGGAACAGATTGTTAATGATGAAATGACTGCAATGCATGAAAAGGTCCAGATTGTTTATGAGATTGCAACAAATATGTTGATTGATACTTTGAAAGGATCCAACGTCTCTTTTAACGTTGAAAGGGGAAGGGATTGGGTGACTGTCGTAGTGGGCTTTATACTGCGAGATAAAGAAGTTTATTCACATCTGATGAAAGTGTTGGCGTATGATGGAAACGTCTTTAGCCATTCTGTAAATACAGCAATAATGGGTCTATTGTTTGGATATTATTTGGGCATTTCCTCCAGTGATCTTTTGTCTCTAGGAACCGGTTTGTTATTTCATGACATTGGTAAAATAAGGATAGACGAGCATACAATAAAAAAAGGTTATGAAAAGTTAACAAAAGAAGAAAGGGAACTGCTCCGGAAACATCCAGACATGGGTTATGTCCTCTTGGTTAATAGTGGCAATGTAGCCAGGGATGCATGTCTAATCGCTAAACAACACCATGAACAATATAACGGCAAAGGGTATCCGGAAGGCTTGAAAGGAGAAGAGATTCATTATTTCAGTCGTATAACCAGTATCTTAGATGAGTTTGAAACGGGGTTGTCAAAGGATACGGATAACGACGTAAACTCTGCATTTCGAGTATTACAAATAATGGTGGAAAGAATGGAGGGGAATTTTGATAAAGAGATATTGAAGAAATTTATTGATTTTATGCGATTTAGTACAGTTAAAGAATCGAGTGTAGTCGAACATTAATGATATAAGTGAATCTGTAAGGTAAAAAATTAGAAATAACAGCAGATGTCAAGTTGTTTATTTTATCCAACCTTACAACCCCTCAAAAAAATTGTAGTTAAAAGGAATGTGAAATGTAGCGTTAAACATGTGGTCTATAGATATGGTAACTACATAAAGGGATTGCTGGATAACGGACAAAGTCCCCACGCTACAGTTTTTAGTAATTAAATTCGAGAATATTATTTTAAATAAATTGTTAGTAAGGAGGTTTAAGTATGGGTACAAGAATAAATACCAACATTAGTGCGTTGAATGCCCTTAAGTCGTTGAATGATATCGGTAATAGACTGTCCACAGCACAATTACGGTTGTCTACCGGCAAGAGAATTAACGCTGCAGCTGACGACGCGGCAGGTTACTCAATTGCCAAAAAATTTAATGCCCGCGCAGAGGGTCTTGGCCAGGCATTAAACAACATTGGATCAGCCAAAAATCTGGTATCGGTTGCAGAAGGTCATTTAAACAATATCGTTGATATCCTAACACAGATGAAGACGAAGGCAACTCAAGCCGCAGATGATTCACTCGGTACATCTGAGCGTATCGCCATTAAAGCTGAACTTGCTGCGTTGGCTACACAAGTTAACCTTGAGGTCACACAGGCCACATGGAATTCAAAGTCTTTATTTAGCGGTACTGGTTCTAGCAATGCGACTGCCGGTAACGTACTATTTAGATTCCAGATTGGTGCAGGTAACAGTTCTACAAATGATTTGTTGGAGTTTAATTTACTGAAAACGGGTAATGTAAGTCTTGAGAGCGGTAATACAGGCTTTAAAGCTACTCAGTTAAGGATTGATACCCCAAGTGGTGCTACACGTCTCAGTGGCAATACCCTTGCGGGTTCATTGTTGGGTTCATCTGCATCTGCTCAAGCGTTAATGGGTAGGATAGATAACGCTATTGCTGATGTATCAGAGGCATTAAGTGATATTGGTTCTGTCGTAAATAGACTGACCTATCAGGAAACAAGCTTGACCCTGGCAAAGATAAATACTGAAGCAGCGAAGAGTCGGATTGAGGATGCAGACATGGCATACGAACAGTTAGAGGCAACAAAACTGCAGATATTGCAGCAGACAGCCAGTGCGATGCTTGCTCAGGCAAATACAGGACCTCAAGCCCTACTTAGTCTATTTAAATAATTGACTTTTACTTATGGTGAACAACATATATTCTCCTTAACCCCCCTCAAAGAAAGGGGATTAAACGGGATAAATGTTTTGTTTTATTCATTCGTATGTGCTGCCAGATTAAATTTGTTCACATTAATAATATGATTCAACTTTCTGCGTGTCTTATTGTCAAAAACGAAGCAACCCTTTTATCTCGTTGTCTTGAAAGTATCAGCTCTTTCGTAGATGAAATTATTGTTGTTGATACTGGTTCAACCGATAATACGGTAGAGATTGCTCACCGCTATGGCGCTCAAATATATCACTTTGTGTGGACTGGTGACTTTTCAGCTGCACGCAACGAATCGTTACGACATGCTAGAGGTGAATGGATTCTTTATATCGATGCTGATGAGGTAATTGACGCCGTGAATGCGGCTAAGATACGCGAGATAATTAACAGAAAAGATATTATGGCTGTGACCATACGTCAGTGCATCCCTCAACCTGCAGATAATATTGCTACTGCATTTTACAGTGAATATTGTCGGCTCTTTCGTTTTCATCCCGATATACGCTTTGAAGGGGTGGTACATGAACAGATTTTGCCTGCCATTGAGCGACTTGGTGGCAGGATATTACGCACAGATATTGTGCTTCATCATTGGGCTTATGCTGCCAATGATGAAAAAAAACAGCGCCGGGCCGAACGAAACCTTCGTTATTTATTGGATGAATTAAAGAAAATGAAGGGTGATCCATTTATACACTTTAATTTAGGGATGACCTATAAAGAACTAGGACAGCGAGACGCTGCGGTTCGTTTCTTTCATTGTGCATTAGAAAAAGACGA
The DNA here is from genome assembly GCA_030837935.1 of Candidatus Brocadia sp. Classification (GTDB taxonomy): domain Bacteria; phylum Planctomycetota; class Brocadiia; order Brocadiales; family Brocadiaceae; genus Brocadia. The sequence continues at coordinate 525 of JAUQXU010000133.1, read as the reverse complement.
TGGCCTTATAAAGCGCGAACTTATAGCTTACACACATTTAAACCTTTCTAAACTCTATCTGGAATCAGGGGATGGTGTAAGGGCTGCACATCATGCCAGGATGGTTGCTACTTTAGATACAGCCAATCCTTTGTCTGCTTACATACTTGCAACATTGGCAGTGACTAACAAGCAGTATAACGAGGCGATCTTCTATCTAGAGACGACAATTAAAATCGCCAAAGGTGTAGCGGGTGCATATCCGAATGTAGAAATAAATTTGTCTCGAATCTATTTGGAGTTGGGTAGCTGTCGTAGTGCGGTTGGCGATTATCTTGGCGCAGAATTAGACTTTAGTCGTGCCATAGAATTTAATTCTTCGGCTGCATTGCCATATTTGCTACGTGGAAATTGCTGCTTTATGTGCGGGGACCGAGAAAGAGCCAGAGAGATGTTTGTGCGTGCTCTGACTATTGACCCTTCGCTAATGGATGCCAGACAAGGTCTTGTCTTATGTTGTACTGATGAATGAAGAAGATAAATATT